>CAZCZX010000107.1:0-9127 GCA_964503095.1 uncultured Sangeribacter sp. | reverse complement strand
GGGTAGAGGAGAAGATACCGTTTGGGAAATTTGCCCGACGCTATGATGCCACGCTTGTATTCTATGTGATGGGGCACATGTTCTGTATGTTCGATCTTGATGATTTCACATGGGTAGCATTGCGATCCACTGCCGATGAAATAGAAGAAATCGCCAGCAATCATTCTGCCGTACTGCCGGGTAGAAAGAATATGAGGCTATGGCTTAATGTTGCCCTTGGCGGAGATGTACCGGATTCGATGATTTTTGATCTTGTCAGGCGCGCATACAATATCATCAAGGATAAGTATTCATCCAAGAAAAAATAATAAGATTGGAAATACATAAAAAATAATAGGGACAATTCAAAAACCCTATTTTCTATTCCAATCACTGTATTTTTCAAGTTTATTGCTTCATTTTGCACTTGTAGTTAGAATCAATGGCCATTATGCAAAAATAGTTGAAAATTTCTTATGATTAAAAAAAATTGTTAACTTTGTTGTTTGAAAAAAATAGATATAAGAAATGGAGCAATTTGAGGGTGATACCAATAATGGCGTGATTATTAAGAAAGAGTATGATGTGTTGGTACGTAAAATTGATAGTTTATGGACCAATGCAAAAAGCCGTGCAGCATCAGCAGTAAATACAGAATTGCTTGATGCCAATTGGGAGACCGGAAAGTATATTGTTGAGTTTGAGCAACAGGGGAATGTAAGGGCAGAATATGGAAAGAAGCTAATTATTCAATTGGCAAAAGATCTTACAGCACGTAGAGGTCGAGGATTCAGTCGGTCTAATATCATTTATATGAGAAAGTTCTATTTATGCTTTCCAAAAGGTGTGACAATGTCACACCTTTTGACGTGGAGTCATTTTTATGAACTACTAAAATGTGAAGATGAAATGGAGCGACAATTTTATTTTCAGGAAGCGATTACTCAAAAATGGAAAGTTCGGGAATTGCGGAGACAAATAAAATCATCCCTATTTCATAGGATTGCTTTAAGTTCAGATAAGAAAGGTGTCTTGGAGCTTTCACGACAGGGTCACACTGTCATGACTGCAGAGGATATAATTCACGATCCGTTTGTTCTTGAATTTACAGGATTAGAAAAGAAGAAACGCTTTAAAGAAAGTGATTTGGAAAAGGCTCTCCTTGACAATATGGAAAAATTCCTTCTTGAATTAGGAAGAGGTTTCGCTTTTTATGGAAGGCAATATGTGATGCCCATTGGCGGACGCCAATTTAAAGTAGATTTGGTGTTTTATAATTGTATCTTAAAATGTTACGTATTATTGGATTTGAAACGAAATGAGATAACACATCACGATATAGGCCAAATGAATCTCTATCTTAATTATTTTAAGACAGAAGTATGTATGGCCGATGATAACCCTCCAATTGGCATTGTATTAGGTTCTCGTCGTGATGAGGTTTTGATGGAATATGCTCTTGAAGGTATAACAAACCATTTGTTTACAGCCCGCTATCAGCTTTATCTCCCACGAAAGGAAGAACTGCAAGCCCAACTAGACCGATTACTCAACGAAACCGAAATTTGAGAAAATACCCACCATCAATTAAGAATCCCGAAAGTAAATTTACTAAAAAAATGGGCTATGAATTGGATTCTTCTTATTATTGCCGGCTGCTTTGAGACGGGGTTTGCCTTCTGACTTGGCAAAATGAAGGGATAGTCTGGCTCGCCATACTTAAACTTATCCACTAATCCCTTTTTTACTCATGAAATTGGGATTAGTGGATAAACTTTATCTCTTATATAATCATATTCAATAGTCAAAGGTCGCCTCTTCGTCTGTAAAAGAGTCATCTGCCGGCATTTGAATTCCAATGCTTCCATCGGAACGCTCCGAAAGTGCAAACTTAAACACAAGATTTGTGGCATATTTCCACTCAATCTCCTTCGTAGCTAAGAGATATTTATCTCCTTTACCATCAGTATAGAACAACTGCAGACCTTCATGCCCTTGACCATATGGAATCTGGAATTTCCATGTCATTTCATCTCCAGGAACCACACTCCATTCGGAACTCTCCTTATCGGCTGCGATACTCGTCACTAATGTTAGTTTCCCTTCAGTAAAATTTTCAGGCTGCAACGTTATGGCCATAAGGCAAAGCTCAAGTCTGACAGTTATACTGGTATGGTCATCATCGATTGTAAATTCTTCTGTCACGCCACTATATCTGGGAGTTGTTCCGCGTTTCATCTCCTGCACATAGACCCCCGTGGCTGTGGTCTGGTAAATACAACTAAGCAAATGACCTAATTCCGGTCCACGATCACCACTAAATCCACCTTCTGTCCCGGAGTAATATACCGGGCTATTCAAAGTGTAAGATTTAAGTCCGTAGGTATCGGAAAATGGGGCTCCAAAAGTACCATTCGGATAATTATAGACTATATCCTTTGCATTGGGGAAGTATGTCATTTTTATCACGTAAGTGCCCCCCTTTACAAACTTGAACACAATATCATCAATATCATCAAACACACCACTTGCATAAATAATCATGCCATTGAAAGAAGACACCTTTCTGCTGACTTCAACGCCAATCAAATCGCGGCTATTGCCGCTTCGGCTTGTGAAATCTTCCTGCAGAACATCCATTGATGACGATATTTTGACGGCAATGGAATCATCAACCACAGGAACCGGCTCGTTGTTGCCTGGTTCCTCTGGAATTAACGAGTTGCTTTCAGTTGATGTACACGCCGATAAAATCACTAAAGTCATGAAAAGACTCATTAAAGCTAAAAACTTACTTTTTTTCATAGGTATATTTTATAATGTTGAATTACATATTATTAGCAATCTGTAGAATACATGTCGTGCATATCTCCTATCCAACCTTTCATTGCCTGTCGAAGTGAGACTGGAGATATAACTTCAAGCCATGCTCCATCGTGAAGCAACCTCATGATAAAATCAAATGTAGGAGCCAAGAACAATTCAAAATCTGCATAGTCTTCGTGGATTCCAATCAATCGCTGTGAATGATGAATTGGCAGCGATTGGATGTAGTGCTTGTGTTGTTTATATGCCCGTAGGACTACTCTCTGTGGCTTGACCTCCTCCAAGACTATTCCAAATATAGTATTGAAATACACAGAAGCGTCAAAGTCTTTCGGCAACTGAAATGTCTCATTTAGGATCTTACAGGATTCAATGCGATCAAGACCGTACATTAATGGTTTAGGTCCATCCGTTGGCTTGGCAAGAAGATACCATCGTCCCTCAAAAAGTTTTAGGCAATAGGGTTCGATTGAACACTTGTGGGTCTCTCCAGTTCGGAAGGAATGATAATTCACCTCTACAATCTTATTATCTCGCATAGCTTCAATAATATCCCCAAGATATAGTCGGCCCGATGGAATCTCTTCTACAAGAATCCTATTATTTAACGAAATACTATTTTCAATTAAATTTCCCACAGCGAATGTATCAAGCATCCATTTTTTCAGATTATTCTCATCAATTGCTTCCGGATTTGCAATGTAGTATAAATATCCACCTTCTTTCTGACACTCGATATCAATACCTAAATTCAAGCGTATAGTCTCTCTCCATCGATTGAAAGTCCCCCTATGGAGAGGCTTGTAGTCGCTCAAATTCTTGTTGCGCTCCCATTCTCGGGAAAGATCTTTGTGAGAAATCTTTCCTCGCCGGCGAATTGTATCAATAAGCCATATGTATTTTCTCAGTTGAGTCATTTTAAAGTATTGACAATGTCTTCAATTAATGCATCGAAATGCTTGATAAGGTTCTCCTTGCTTTGTCGAGATGGATGAATCGTGCGAGCTGCATATCTGATGCCCGGAATATTTATGCGGTCAAGAAATAGATCCTTTCCTACTGAAGTGAAATCATCTTGCGACAATTTAAATTTTTCTTTAATTTGGTCATCGGCTGCATATCCAGTAAGAAATATGATGATATCCGGCTGGAGTATCTTCACTTCATCGGCAATGACATCAAAATGCTTTCGTTCTATATCTCTAATCTCAGACGTAGGCTTATGGCAACACTTACCAAAATCCTTACCTCCACATCCAATCTTTGCTATATTATTCCATACAGCCTCTATTTTACGATTTTCTAAACGTTGTCTCAACTGTTGCAGCAATTGATTTTGGCGACGTGTGAAGATTGTCTTTCCGACACCATTATCTTCATAGCAGTATGCATGATAGATATCACCAAGTCCATAAATCTCAGGTTCGCCTTCGACGTGCTTTCCTCTTATCTCATTCAGCACATCTTCTGAAGAAGATATATTGAAATTATAAGTACCGTAAGGATATTCAGAGCGACAATCAGAATCATTCCAGTTATTGGTTTCGCGTCCGAATATCATTATCCGTAAGTCGGCGTTCTCATACGATCCATCATCGTTGAGTTCGATGATGAGAGGGAGAGCCGGCTTAATTGCATCAGGATCATCAAACAATGGTTTTACCGCAGAATATAGTCCCGGCAGGATATCGCCATAGAGATTGACCAACTTGTCGTTGAGTGTATCCTCTTGAATTGGAATGTATTTAATATTTTTCATAAGGGATAGGTGTTTTCGCTTGCAAAATTAGTTTGCTGGTGTCTCATTTTGCAGTACACAGTATTAAAATTTCAAAGAAGAGACAGAATTTCTGAAATCAAAGTTTGCAATCACCATATCCGCAATTAAGTCTACTATTTCGTTTTCTTGAAAATCAGATTGCATAGGCCGAGTGATTCGGTACTCGGCATTATGAGTGACATCCCCAGACATATACCCTTTGTCATGAAGATAACGCAATTCTTCCGAGTAAGACAGAAACTGAGTATTATCATCTTTAGAGTGCCTGCTAGCGAAACACGATATTGTTTGTAAGGCTGAAGATATTTTAGTATCAAAATCCACTAAAGCCTTTGCCAGCATTTCATTTTTTAGCATTTCGTCCAAATTCTTACCGAGCAGGTTTTCCGAACGCATTATCCTGGTGCTCATTTCTATCGACAGAGTCACATCACGGGTGTCATTATTATAGGACGGGATAAACCTAATATCATAGCCCTTGCCATCAGAAGTCCAAAATTTGAAGCCTCCGTTGCCTGTGTTGTTCTTAGGCTGTATTCGTTCTATATCCGGTCGAAGTTGACCAATTCTTGTGCCCACATTCTCATAAAGTTTGCGAATAAATGACTTTTTATCAAAATCCTCAACTTTTGCGCTGGCACTTACCTCAGTGACCGAAGTTTGATCCAGAATCACCTTCAATCGTTCACCTATTCCGTCCACACCATTTTCATTGTTCACGTCAACAATATTAATCATCATTGAGAACAATTTGGAGATATCCAGAAAACGCTGCGACAGATATTTATCGGAAGAGCAAACGGCTTCGAGTATCTCCATCCAATCGCCATCATCATTGATTGATTCGGTATTAATGCCCTCCCGAATTGCAAACTCACGATTCCACTCTGTGAAATTTGGATTATGCACAAGAATGGCATTTATGCGAGGATAACAGATCTGAATTGCCACAATGATGAACTTTAGAAGTTTCTCATCTATGTTTTCTTGCGCATTATCATTTGTCGTATTGCACTTGGCAATGCACTCAAGCAATGAAAGAGTATTTATCAATCTCTTTATCGAGCGCGGATTATTACCTACTGAAGCTTCAACTACATCTTTAAACGATTTTTTTTGATTGTCGGTAAATTCATCACTGTCTTTCAAATATTTAATAGCTTTTAATGATTTTAGAACAAACTTCATCGGCTTATAGCTGCTTATAGGAAGTGAGAACGGAACTTGAATTATCTTATCAAAGAATGACCGGAACTCCCGCTCATTCTGATTAGTGAGTTTACCGAATTTTGGCTCAAGACCTTTAACTACCACCTCATAATCAATTGCAAGCACAAAAATACAGTCTTTGATGGTAAAAACATTCTTCAGCAATTCGAGAATCTCCACAGCGACTGGAGGATTTAATCTGTCGAGATCATCTACGAAAATTAGGATTCTATTATTTTGTCCATCTTTTTTACGTTGCTGAATTGCCTCTTCCAAAGACTCTCTAAGTTCTGTCAAATTGGCATGATCGTCATTGTCAGAACCAAAAGGATTTTCAACAGGTACTTTTAAAGCCTCAATAGCCCAACCTATAGTAGAATTAGCTACCGGCACGGCCTTAAGCAGTTCTCGCCCTCCTCTATATATGAATCTTCCAGTGCCGCGAAGAAATTTTTTTAAAGTTTTTTTTGTTCCGGGATTATTCTTGCTTATGTCATTTACCAGTTTCCCAAGTATATTATATACAGTCTCTTCAGGAGATACAAGCATAGAGTATTCCCACGTATTTATGGATATGTCCTCGAATTCAGGATTCGTTCCTTGACATAATGCTCTTTTAAGGCGAGTCATAAGTGAAGTTTTTCCACTTCCCCATTCTCCTTGCAGAGCAATCGTCAATGGAGTCTGCGCATTGCGTATGAATTCCACTAATCCATTGACATAATTATCTGTTTTAAGGTCATTTTCCTCTTCTTCAAAAGGAAGGTCTGAAATTGAAGTTGCCATTATATTTTTATGATGTTTTTTATAAACCAAAAAGTTTTAATATTTTATTGAAATTTCCTTCTGTCATACACTCATGGGATGGAAGGATTGTCGGAGCATGACGTCCTTTATCTCTTCCTAACGGATGACGTGGACAATACCCAAAAGTAAGCGACTGAAGGGAACGCGACTTATTACCACAGTACTTACAAACATATTCATTACGTTTACCTCCGACAAATGGCTCATGATGACCATCACCTTTATTGCCGTAAGGATTTCTTCGACATGAACCATGTGTTAAAGAGCGAATGGAATAACTTTCGCTTCCGCAATACTTACAAATGTATACTGATTCTTCAAGTCCCTCATATAATTCATGTTTCCCCTTGTTGTGTCCATTTGGATGATTAGGACATGTTCCACTTGTCAGAGAAGAAATTGAACTTGATTTACTTCCACAGAATTTACAATAATATTCTACCATTATATTTTAATAATGTTGTCGCTTCCGACTGTCGGGCTTCAGCTTTCTCCGGTTGCATCAAAAAGAGGACACAACACTCTTTGTCTGCATCTCTTCGGTAAGGCTCTGGTAAAGCCCATGGGTCAAGAATTAGAAAAAGCAGCCTGTGTCCCCGTCAGAGGACGCACCAAGCAAGCTTTGACCTTTTTCTTTCGACCCATTGTTAGATTTACCAGATTTAACCGAATCGAGATTTGGTCATTGCATGTCAATGCAAATCGTTATGTAATATTTTAGTATGTCTGTTCCGTAATTACACTTTTCAGATGTTTATATGGTGCAAAGTTACTAAATTATTTTCATACCTCCATATAATACATAAAGTTTTTACAGGCCGCCTTGCAAAATTAAATGAGTACTGTCTCAAAAAAGAATACAGGTTGAATAAATCCAAAATATTTTGTACCTTTGCAACAGTATTGAGCCCTCTAACTTCTGGAGATTATTTTTTATCTCTACTTTGATTATTTCGATAATCGGATTAAAACTCATACATTGAAGAACTATGAGACGTTTCAAACAACAACTAACTGAAGAAGAAAGCATTGCTATCCTCCGCACTACTACTGCAGGTGTGCTATCATTATGTGGCGCCGATGGGATGCCATACGGTGTTCCTCTGAGCCATGTCTACCATGATGGGAAACTTTATTTTCATTCTGCTCTTGTCGGGCACAAAGTGGATTTAATCAGGGAAAATGAGAATGCATGCTTCACTGTCATAGCCAAGGATGAAATTCATCCGGAAAGATTCACTACGTATTTCCAAAGCGTAATAATAAGCGGCAAAATCAGAATTGTAGAAGATGAAGAGGAAAAGTTCCGTATTCTTGAAATATTAGGCCGCAGATGCAACCCCGATGATGATGAAGCATTGTCAAAGGAACTCAAAAGTGGTTTCAGCCGTTGCAATGCCCTTGAAATGACTATAGAAAGCCTCACAGGCAAACAAGCAATCGAATTAATACAGAAAAGAACGGAATGAGAACGATTTCTATAATTATTGCTGTTGTGATCCTGCTCAGCACACTCCAATCTTGTGGCAAGGCTAACCTTGCTGACTCTTTGCAAAAGGAGCTGAGTGATTATGTGAAAGATAAGGATGCGAATATCGGTATAGCCGTGATCATTGATAGGACGGACACTATTGAAGTCAATGGCAACAAACCATTTCCGTTGCTGAGCGTCTACAAATTTCCAATAGCTGTGGCTCTTGGTGATTATCTTCGTGTTAGCAATGAAATCTTTCCTGATTCAATCATACTAACGCGAGAAGACTTGAGACTTGATACTTATAGCCCGATGCGTGAAAAATATGAAGGTCTGGATACTATTCATCTGCCACTTTATGATATTATGGCATATGCCCTCCAGCAGAGCGACAACAATGCCTCGGATATCCTTTTGAATCTCATGGGAGGTGCGCAGAATGCGATGCTGTCTTTGAAAAGACTGGGTATTGAGGATGTCAATGTGGTCTCAACAGAAGCCGAAATGCACGAGAATCCCGATCTTTGCTATGACAACTCATCTACCCCAATCGCGATGGCAAAGCTTTTGGATAGTTTTGATCATGAATTCAGCGATACTTACACTCGAAAAGCAAAGCAATTGATGGAGACCTGTGTGACTGGCACGAACCGTCTTGCCATGCCACTGACGGGCAAAGATGCCATAATAGGTCATAAGACCGGCACTGGATTCACTTTGCCAGATGGAAGGCTAATGGCCATCAATGATGTAGGATATGTGCATCTTCCCAATGGCATAAGCTATTCGATAGCAGTTTTCATAGAAAATTCCGGCTACGATATTCCTCAAACTGAAGCCATCATAGCCGAAATCTCCGAAATAGTATATTCTTTTTTAGGGTCTTAAATTAAAGTCGGGTGGAAACCTTAAATTAGGATTCCACCCGGCTGATACTATTCATTTTGACCAGGGAACCCATTTCTGCCAATCGACATTTTCGAACATTGGGGCGCGGGTGATGTTAGTGTCCATTGAATCATCATCGAGTAAGAAACGGCGAATGAAGGCTG
>CAZCZX010000106.1:0-9150 GCA_964503095.1 uncultured Sangeribacter sp. | reverse complement strand
TTTTTTAAGAATGAGCCTGCAATTGCTATTCCAATTAATAGGCTGCACCAGGATCTTATTTCGTTAGGGTAAATTACTATACATTGCACACCTACAGCAAAATCTGCTAACCCTACTATCGACAATGATGCCCATGCATTTCTGCTCGCCTTGTTACTTGGTCTCATCTAATATTGTATTTTGTTGATTTTCAAATAAACTCTCTTCCTTGACAAGTTTTCGATATGAAATAAAACTATCTAACTCAAGGTATGTCAGTAGTATCATACCAGATAGTTCAAACCATGCTTTTCCTGATGATGGATTAGTTGTAACTTTCCAAATGTAAAAAGCAATTAGAAGTATTCCTAAAGTCATACATACTCCCGATATATTCCGGTGAACTTTATTGCTGATTTTCATAAAAAAATAAATTTGCAGGTTTTCCTGCAAATTTACAAAAAATATTTAAGACCAACAAATTTTCAATCTATTTCGGAGTCATTAAATTCTTTGGGGGTTTATATTAAAGTTGGTCCATAATTGAATTCATTTTGGCTTTAATGCGATCGTTGGCGAGGTTTCCGATGCTTCCGAGATGGGAATGATCTACACCACGGTGGGGTTTATAGGTACCGTTTTGTACCTCCATACCAATTTTCTTATATGCATCCCTGAATGGCATCCCTTCGAGCACCAGGCGGTTGACATCTTCAACAGTGAAGATGTAGTCGTATTTGCTATCTTCAAGAATATTCTCTTTCACTCTGATTTCACCAAGCATATAAGTGGCCATGTCAAGACATTCGATCAGTTCAGATGAAGCAGGAAAGAGGATATCTTTCATCAATTGCAAGTCGCGATTGTATCCAAGGGGAAGATTCGCCGTAAGAAGTGCTATCTCATTCTGTATGGACTGAAGACGGTTGCACTTGCCTCTCATAATCTCAAACACATCAGGATTCTTTTTGTGTGGCATGATGCTTGAGCCTGTGGTAAGTTCATCAGGGAAAGACACGAAAGCGAAGTTATTGCACATCCACATGCAGACATCCATTGCCAAGTGACCTAAAGTAGAAGCGACTGTGCCAATAGCCGCTGCGACTGCTCTCTCTGTCTTTCCGCGGCTCATTTGTGCAGCCACTACATTATAATGAGGATTGGCGAAATGCAGCAACTCGGTAGTCATTTCTCTGTCGAGTGGGAATGAACTTCCATATCCGGCAGCCGAACCAAGAGGATTTTGATTTGCAATATTGTAGGCAGCCACCACCATATTCATATCGTCAGTGAGAGCTTCCGCATAAGCTCCAAACCATAAACCAAATGATGATGGCATAGCAACTTGAAGATGGGTATACCCTGGCATCAGCTTATCCTTATGCTTTTCCGACAATTCGATAAGTCGATTGAAGAGGTGTTGTATGCTTTCTGAAATATGTTTCAGTTCATCGCGGAAGAATAGTTTCAAGTCTACAAGGACCTGATCATTGCGTGAACGTCCGGAATGTATCTTTTTGCCTACGTCTCCAAGACGTTCTGTAAGAAGAAACTCTACTTGAGAATGCACATCTTCTACTCCTTCTTCAATGGTGAATTTTCCATTTTCAATCTCTTCCGCAATTTCTTTAAGTGCCGGCAGTAAGGTGTCCAGTTCCTCTTTTGTAAGAAGTCCGATAGATTCGAGCATTTTGATATGAGCCATCGAACCCTGAACGTCATATTTGGCAAGTCGAAGATCAAGTTCACGGTCTTGACCTATTGTAAATTTCTCTATTGCTTTGTCAGGCTCAAAGCCCTTGTTCCATAATTTCATTATAAATCAGATTTTTAGTGATTTAATAAGTTTAATATAGGTGTCAATAGCATCCGATATCTCAGAGAGATAAATGTATTCATCCGCTGAATGGGATCGTGAAGATTCTCCGGGACCCATTTTCAATGATGGAATCCCATGCATCAATGCCATGTCGGAGGTAGTAGGGGAAATGAAAGTTTCTTTGCCAAGAGATGTGGCTGCTTTCACAAGAGGGTGATTTGTATCGATGACAGAAGCGTGTACTCTGGTTGACCTTGGAGTCAATTCGCTCCATTTTATACTTTGCCTTAGCAAATCTACAGTTTCTTCATTGCTGTAGGCATCAGTGGTGCGGACATCTACAACATAAGTACAAGAGTCAGGCACAACGTTGTGTTGTGTGCCGCAATTTATCATCGTAACATTGACTTTTATTGGTCCTAAGAGGTCACTTATCTTTTCAGGTGAGAAATTCCTAAGACTGTCAATGTCTTCGATGGCCCTATAAAGAGCATTGATTCCTTCATTTCGGGCAGCGTGGCCCGCTTTTCCTTTTGCCACGCAGTCAAGCACAAGCAGACCTCTCTCTGCAACCGCTGCTTGCATTCCAGTCGGTTCTCCTACAAGCACCATATCCGGAGTCAATCCATTTTCTGCAAGATGAGGCAAAAAAGCTCTCATTCCGAGTTCCCCCATCACTTCTTCAGCAGCAGTAATGGCAAGAAGCAGATTGACAGGTAGAGTTTTGTCATCATTTAGAGCAAGAAATGCCATAGCAAGTGCCACTCCGGATGCTCCAGCATCATTGCTCCCGAGTCCGAAGAGTTTATCCCCTTCAATATCAGCACTAAATGGATTACGTGTATATGAGGAAGACGGCCGAACTGTATCATGATGCGAATTTAGCATCATGATGGGTTTTGTGGGGTCGAAATTTTGAGTAAGTACATATACATTGTTATGTAGTCTCTTCACATCGGTAGCCCCATTATCTTTAAGCCATTTCTCCCATATATCGGCAGTGGCTGATTCCTCCCTTGAGAAGGAAGGAGTCTTAATCAGTTGCTGAAGAAGGGAAATGTAGTCAACGCTCATATATGATTTATCTCATTTGATGATTGTGCCTATATTGTTAAGGAGATTCTCAGCTTTGCAAATACGAACTTCATTGACTCCTTTTGAGGCTGAATCAAGGGCATTGGTAAGTTTGGGAATCATTCCTTTTGCAATGACTCCATTCTCTTTAAGAGTCGTGAAGTTATCCTTGGTAATTAGAGGTATGACAGAGTTGTCATTGTCTACATCAGCGAGGACTCCCGCCTTTTCAAAGCAATAGGTGAGTATTGTTGGAGCGATTCTTGATGCACCAATAGCCATAGCTGCAGCCACTGAGTCTGCATTGCAGTTTAGAAGGGTTCCTTTGCCGTCATGGCAAATTGCGCAAACCACCGGTGTGATACCTGCCTCAAGAAGCACACGGATAAGTTTGTCATTAACATCCTTCGGATCGATGTCTCCTACAAATCCGTAATCAATAGGAGTGGCTGGGCGTCGTGTTGCTTTGATGATATTTCCATCCGCTCCCGAAAAACCGAGTGCGTTGCATCCTTCAGCCTGAAGCATGGCCACTATTCTCTTGTTGATAAGGCCGGCATAAGTCATAGTTACAATATCGAGGGTAGCCCTGTCGGTAACACGTCTGCCCTCTATCATAGTAGTCTCGATGCCTAATTGCTTGCTCAGACGAGTAGCCTCTTTGCCTCCTCCATGCACCAGAATTTTGGGTCCATCAATTTTTGAGAAGAGGCTTATAAATTCAGCAAGAGCGGTGGGATCATCAATGACATTCCCACCTATCTTAACAACGTTGATTTTCTGAATATCCATGTTGGTTAAAGGCTTTCAAGAAGACGTTTGATTACAACCTGTGCAGAAATTTCACGGTTGGCAGCTTCCGGAATCACGATGCTTCTGTCTGATTCAATTACATCATCTGTGACAATCATGTTTCTTCTCACTGGAAGGCAGTGCATGAAGTACGCGTTGTTGGTAAGGGCCATCTTTTCTGCATCTACAGTCCAATCTCTGTCTGTCGATAGCACTTTTCCATAATTGGGATCAGCATATGCCGACCAGTTTTTTGCGTATATGAAATCCGCTCCCTCGAAAGCCTTTCGCTGATCGTATTCGATTTTTGCACCTTTTGTGAAAGCAGGATCAAGCTCATAGCCATGGGGATGTGTTATCACGAAATCATAACCGGCTGCTATCATCCATTCAGCGAATGAATTAGGCACAGCTTGGGGGAGTGCTTTAGGGTGAGGAGCCCATGTCATTACGACTTTTGGACGTTCCATAGTCTTGTATTCCTCAATAGTGATAAGGTCTGCAAAACTTTGGAGGGGATGTCTGGTAGCCGCTTCCATGCTGAAAACCGGTTTGCCTGAGTATTTAATGAATTGGGTGATGACTTTTTCCTCGTAATCATCCTTTTTGTTGGTCAGGCTGGCAAATGATCTCACACCAATTATGTCGCAATAGCAGCCCATCACCGGTATTGCCTCAAGCAAGTGCTCTGCTTTGTCGCCATCCATGATCACACCTCTTTCAGTTTCCAATTTCCAAGCCCCCTGATTCACGTCGAGCACTATGACGTTCATTCCGAGGTTCATGGCCGCTTTCTGTGTGGAAAGGCGAGTGCGGAGTGAGGAATTGAAAAATATCATGAGCAGTGTCTTGTTGCGGCCAAGACCTGTGAATGCGAATTTATCTTTCTTTATCAGAGCTGCTTCAGCAAGGGCTTTGTCAAGAGACCCTATATCTTGCACACATGTGAATTTTTTCATTTCTTGGGGAAATTATGAGTTAATAGCCTTCTTCAATTCAGTAAGGAAGATGTCGGCATCTTTTTTTGACAGGTTGAGGGCTGGAAGGAGTCTTACAGTCAATTTCCCTGCGCCTCCGGTGAAAATATGATGATCGAAAAGCAGTTTCTTGCGAAGATCGCTTCCTGTGAAACCATCAACTTCAAAACCTATCATTAGTCCGCGGCCTCTTACATCAGAGATCTGAGGAATTTTCTTCAGTTCTTCGATAAGATATTCACCCACAGCAGCGGCATTTTCGATAAGATTTTCATCTTCCATAATGTCAAGAACCGCGATGGCGGCGGCGCAAGCAAGATGATTTCCTCCGAAGGTAGTGCCAAGCATACCTTTTTTCGCTTCAATTGAAGGTGAGATTAGAACTGCACCCATTGGAAAACCATTGGCGATTCCTTTGGCACAAGTGATGATATCCGGCTTTATGTCATGATGCTGATGAGCAAAGAATTTTCCAGATCGTCCGTAACCAGACTGGATTTCATCGAGAATGAGCAATGTGCCGGTTTCTTTGCACGTCTGGGAGAGCGCTTGCATGAATTCAGTAGAAGGTTCATGTATTCCAGCCACTCCTTGAATGCCTTCAATTATGGCGGCAGCATATTCTTTAGATGAAAGTGCCGATTTCATAGCCTCCTCATCATTTAGAGGAACGAAAGTCACATTCTCTGTCTTGTTGAAAGGTGCTTGGATAGCAGGATTATCCGTTGCTGCAACTGCTCCGGAGGTGCGACCGTGGAAAGCATGACCGAATGCGAGAATTTTGCGTCTTCCTGTAGTGAAAGAAGCCAATTTCATTGCATTCTCATTTGCTTCGGCTCCTGAATTGCACAGAAAAAGTGAATAATCATCATAGCCGGAAGCCTTACCCAGTTTTTCAGCAAGGTGTTCTTGCAGAGAATTCAGCACGGAATTAGAGTAGAAACCAAGTTCTGCCACTTGTTTGGCAATTGCTTCCACATAATGGGGATGCGCATGACCTACGGAAATCACCGCATGTCCACCGTAGAGGTCGAGATATTCAGTGCCATCGGCTGTGTAGACATGATTGCCGCAACCTTTGACTGGCTCAATATCATATAGTGAATAGACATCAAATAGTTTCATACTCTTAGAATGCTGATGGTTTAAGACGAAGCCCGGTGGTCTGATCAATCCCGAGCATTATATTCATATTCTGTACAGCCTGTCCTGAAGCCCCCTTGAGGAGATTGTCGATTGCACAAGTCACAAGCAACTTTTTCCCATGCTTTTCCACATGTATAATGGCCTTGTTGGTGTTTACGGCTTGCTTTAGGTCGATTGGCTTGTCGCTTACAACTGTGAAAGGAGCATCCTTATAGAAGTCCTTGTAAAGATTGTTTGCATCCTCATCGCTCAAGTTGCAGTCAAGTGTAGTCACAGCAAAGATACCACGAGGAAAATCGCCACGCATAGGCACGAAGTTGATAGTAGCGGTATTTTCCGGTTGGAGTTTCTTTAAAGTTGCTCCAATCTCGATGAGATGTTGATGAGTGAATGGCTTATAAACAGAGAGATTATCGTTTCTCCAGCTGAAATGGGTAGTTGCTCCAGGTTTGACACCAGCCCCAGTGGACCCCGTCAATGCAGTGATGTTGATGTCACCGTCTTCAGGAAGGAGATGAGCCTTTGCAAGAGGAAGAAGTGAGAGTTGCAGGGCTGTTGCGAAGCATCCCGGATTTGCTACTGAATTAGCTTCAGCAATCTTTTCTATTTGAAGTTCGGGCAAGCCATAGACATATCCCTGAGACTCATCACGGAAATCTTGAGCGAGGTCTACCACTTTCAATCCTTCAGGACGCGCATTTTCCTCCCAGAATACTTTACTTTGTCCATGAGCAGAGCAAAGGAAGAGGATGTCGATGTCTTCGAGAGGGTGAGATTCAGAGAAAACGAGATCTGTTTCACCCAAAAGCCCTCCGTGAACGTCTGTTATAGGTTTTCCGGCATTGCTTGAAGAATGTACGAACTCAATGCTCACCTCCGGATGGTTGATGAGCAGGCGGAGGAGTTCGCCGGCAGTGTATCCGGCTCCTCCGATTATTCCAATTTTTTTCACTCTGATTTGCCGTTTTTGACCTGGTTGTTGTGATATATCTTCATTTGGTTGCCGAGAATTTTTGTGAATCCTTTCACATCATCCGCAGTCCAAGCCTTATTGACTTCGCCATATTCGCCGAAGTCAGTTTTCATCAAGTCAAATGGAGAATCGACGCCCACAAGAGTATATGAATATGGGCGAAGGATAAGTTCAACGGTTCCCGTTACGTTGCGCTGAGAGCTTTCGAGCATCTTCTCAATGTCGCGCATCACCGGCTCGAGATACTGAGCCTCATGTAGGAACATTCCATACCAAGTGCCAACTTGATCTTTCCAATACTGCTGCCACTTTGTAAGAGTGTGCTTCTCAAGCATCTTGTGTGCAGCGATGATGAGGATCGGACCGGCAGCCTCAAAGCCAACTCGACCCTTGATGCCGATGATTGTGTCGCCAATATGCATATCGCGACCTATTCCAAAGCGAGAACCAATACGTTCAACTTCACGAATAGCCTCAATCTTATCGTCGTATTCTTTTCCATTGACAGCAGAGATTTCACCCTCTTTGAATGAGATGGTGAGTTTTTCGGGTTCAGTGGCTGTTATCTGAGAAGGATAAGCCTCTTCAGGAAGAGTCTGCTCGGAGTGGAGTGTTTCCTTTCCTCCGATAGAAGTTCCCCATAAGCCTTTGTTGATAGAATATTCCATCTTTTTGAAGTCTGCTTCATAGCCGTGCTTCTTCAGATAGTCTATTTCGTATTCGCGAGTCAGAGTAAGGTCGCGGGTAGGGGTGATGATTTCAATTTCCGGAGCAAGGATCTGGAAAGTAAGGTCAAAGCGCACTTGGTCGTTTCCAGCGCCTGTTGAACCATGTGCAATAGCATCTACACCAAGTTTCTTGGCGTATTCTATTGTTGCTATGGCTTGGAATATTCTTTCAGAACTTACAGAGATAGGGTATGTGCCGTTGCGAAGCACGTTTCCGGCAATCATATACTTGATGCTCTTGTCGTAATAGTCTTTTGTCACATCGAGAGTGGCATGAGAAGCAGCTCCAAGACGTTTTGAGCGGTCGGCTATAGCAGCAAGTTCTTCTTCAGAGAAACCGCCTGTATTTGCAATTGCAGTATGAACTTCATACCCAAGATCTTCAGAGAGATATTTTACAGCGAAAGAGGTGTCAAGACCTCCTGAAAATGCGAGCAGCACTTTCTTCTTATTATTTTGTGTCATTTCTATTTTCGTAAAACTGTTTAACTATCACTTATTGGATAGATATCAAATTGTCAAGATGACAATTTGAATAAATGAAAAATTATTTTTTGAGGTGGAGAAGGCGTTTGATCCTGTTTTTAACCTTGATCATGTAAGGGTTTGCCCTCTTGTCGGCGGGAAGGGGTTGCTTTGGGTCGAAGAGCATACCAGTGCAGAGACACATACGTCGGTTGTTACGCTGCAGAATGTCGTAGTTTTTACACCCTTGGCAACCTTGCCAGAATTCCTCGTCGTCGGTCAATTCAGAGAATGTCACGGGTTTATAGCCCATTCTTGAATTGAGTTTCATTACTGGAAGTGAGGTCGTGATAGAGAAAAGTTTCGCGAACGGAAAGCGAAGTCGAGCCAGCTCGAAGGTTTTCGTCTTGATGGCGCCGGCAAGGCCAAGATGACGGTATTCTGGGTCGACAATCAATCCGGACGTAGCAACAAAATCTCCGTGGCCCCAGCTTTCGATGTAGCTGAACCCTACGAGTCGGTCGCCATGAAGAGCCACCACGCTTTTGCCGCTCGTGATTTTCTGAGCGATATATTCGGGCGTTCTCTTGGCAATGCCTGTGCCGCGTTGAAGAGCAGACTCATAGATGAGTTTGACTATCAGTTCGGCGTGTTTGGCATCCTCCGGTTCAGCAAACTTAACTGTAATTCCGTTGATTTGCATTTTGATTTATATCCGAAAAATTGTTAAAATACTAAATGTTTGCCCGTCGCGCAAGCCGAGGCTCTCCGTACGCCAAGGCCCTTTTATTGTTTGAATGGGCAAACAATTTGCAAAGTTACAAAAAATAATTTAGAATTTAGAATTTAGAATTTAGAATTTTATGTTATTTTAGAAAAAATACAGAAATTTGATGTTTTTAGTATAGATGACGTTAAAGGACGCACGGGGTGGTGCGTCCTTTACAGGGTTGATGTGGGGGTGGGTTATTTGGCTTCCTTTGGAGTTTCTTCTTGCAGTTTGAACATAATTGGGAGGGTGAAGTCGCAGTCTACTGGTTTGCCATTGACAGTTCCGGGAATCCATTTTGGAAGACCGGATACAACACGGATGGCTTCTGCATCGAGAGATTTTGATACTCCTCTCACGATCTCGGGGTCGCTGACTGATCCATCCTTTTTGACTACGAATTTAACTATTACTTTTCCTTGTTCGTT
>CAZCZX010000105.1:0-9202 GCA_964503095.1 uncultured Sangeribacter sp. | reverse complement strand
TCCCTGATTATGAGTCAGGTGCTCTGACCAACTGAGCTATAGGACCTACGCGTTTTTGCGTTTGCGACTGCAAAGTTACTGCTTTTTTTTATTTTGTGCAAATATTTTTGGAAGTTTTTTCTTTCTGAATGCTGTTTTTCTTTAAAAATTGATTAATTTTGTATCACGTTTTGTTCACCGGATGCTATCCCCTCAATTTATGAGACGGGCTCTAAAAATCATTAGCAAATTTAAAATAATTGCATCCGGACACCATATCAGCGATTATAAACCATGCAAATAGATCATGACTGTTAGAGAGGAATTAACTGCGATACGGAAAAGATTAGATGGCTCCTTCGATCGGAGGGAGCGCGAGGCTGTGATTCTCCTGATTTTTGAATACGTCAAGAAGTGGAGTAGGGTAGACCTGATTATCAATGAAGGAAAGGAATTATCAGACTTTGCCAAAAACGAAATCGATAGGATAGTTGACCGTCTATTGCTCGGCGAACCAATCCAATATATCACCGGGATAGCACGTTTTTATGGCATGGATTTCAAAGTACGCCCCGGAGTCCTGATCCCACGTCCTGAAACCGAGGAACTTGTAGACTGGATCTGCGATGATGCTAAAGATAAGGCTGACCTTTCTGTTCTGGATATCGGTACAGGCAGCGGTTGTATTGCCATCTCCCTTGCAAAGCATCTCTCCTTTCCATCCGTATCAGCCCTTGACTTCAGCCCAACTGCAATCGCTCAGACAAAAGAAAATGCAGCGCTTCAAAAAGTCAAGATAAACTTGATTGAAGCAGATATGTATCAATGGAATCCCACCCCTGACGCATATGACATAATAGTAAGCAATCCCCCTTACATCGCACCCGATGAAAAGGCAGATATGGAAGTCAGGGTCAAAGATTTTGAACCAGAAGAGGCTCTCTTCGTAGAAGCCGACGATCCAATAAAGCCCTATAAGAGAATTGAAAAAATAGCCTCACTAGCCCTCAAGCAGAGTGGCAAAGTCTATCTCGAACTAAATCCGAGATTTGCCGATCAAGTAAAAACTCACTTTGAATCCAAAGGATGGCAAGACGTAGAAATCCGACTCGACTCGTACGGCAAAAAAAGAATGCTAAGAGCAAGTACTAAAGATTAAAGATAAAATATTAAAAATTAAATATATAGATTAAATCATGTAGAATCATGATAAATCATGTTAAGGCATGAAATATCATAAAAATTCTCAATTCTAAATTCTAAATTCTAAATTATAAAGAGCGTGAAACGTACCCCCACCGCCGAAGAGATGCTAATAAAAATGGCAGGCCTATGCGCCAATGCTGAGCAATGCTCTGCAGATATCAGGCAGAAGATCCTCAAGAAAGGATTCTCCACTGAAGAAGCGGAGAAGATGATTGCGTATCTCCGGGCAAACAAGTATATAGATGATTCTCGTTATGCACGAGCATATGCAATTGATAAAGTTCGTTTTTCAGGATGGGGTAGAACGAAAATCCGAATAGGATTGTGGAGTAAGGGTATGCCAGACGCCATTATAACTCAGTCCTTGGATAATATTCCGGAAAAAGATTATGCCGAGGCTCTCGAAAAAGCCATGCACGCTAAAGTCCGCTCTCTCGATCTCAAGGATGTCAAAGACCGGCAGAAACTCTACCGACATCTCGCATCCCGAGGTTTTGAATCCCAACTCATAATCGCAGCCATCAGAAATCTGCTCAAAACCCTAAACGATTAATCTTTAACAATGCTAAAAGCGATAGCCGACTTCTTCCTGCCCCGCACCTGCCATCTCTGTGGATGCCAACTTCGGGATTCCGAAACCACCTTCTGCGTTCGATGCGTAGAGACACTCCCTCGTTCACTCTATCATCTCATGCCAATGAATCCTATGGAGAGGCGATTTGCCGGAATTGTCCCATTTGTCCGTGCCACCGGCTATTTCATCTATTCCCGCAACTCAGCGCTTGCATCCGCCATCCACGACATGAAATATCGTAAATTCCCATCCGTCGGGCGAAGGCTCGGCGAGATTGTAGGAGAGGAGTTGCAGATGGTAGGGTTCTTTCATGGTGTAGATTGTATTGTGGGTGTGCCGATGCATTGGTGGAAGAAAGCTCGTCGTGGGTATAATCAGGTGGATTATATTGCCAAAGGTTTGAGTTTATCCACAGGGCTCCCTGTCATAGATGCTATTGAGGCGGTGAGATCTCATAAGACACAGACAGCCATGACTCTTGAGCAGCGTCAAGCCAACCTGTCGGGATCGTTTCGCGTCAAGAATTCCGATGCGTTGCGTGGAAAGGGGATAGTCCTTGTTGACGATGTCTGCACCACAGGCGCCACCCTCCGCACGCTCGCAGAATTGATAGCAAGAGAAGTCCCGGACTGTAGTCTTTATCTTCTCTCGCTATGCGTCACAGTGTAAAAAATATTTAATAAAAATGTTAATTTTATTTGCATAATTGTCCATAATGTCGTAAATTTGCGTTATAATTGGGAGGATATGTTGATTTGGCATGTCCCTTTCTCCTCTAAAATCTTAAATTATGAATACTCCAGACAAAATGCTTGCAGAGAAACTTCTGCAAATCAGTGCGATAAAATTACAGCCCTCCATTCCGTTCGTATGGAGTTCAGGCTGGAACTCTCCAATCTACAACGATAATAGAAAAGCCTTGTCCTATCCAGATGTTCGCAATTTCATCAAGATAGAGATGGCAAGGGTAATAATGGAAAACTTCCCCGAAGTTGATGCAATCGCCTCCGTGGCCAATGGTGCTATTGCTTTTGGCCTTTTGGCAGCCGACGCGATGGGCCTCCCATTTGCATATGTAAGAGACACTCCCAAAGATCATGGCCTTGAAAATACAATAGAAGGAAACCTTAAACCAGGATGGAAAGTCGTTGTGATCGAAGACCTAATTTCTACGGGAGGAACCTCCCTCCGTGCCGTTGAGGCTGTCACAAATGCCGGTTGCGAAGTAATAGGAATGGCAGCTGTGTTCAACTATGAATTCCCTATAGCCCTAAAGCGTTTCCGCGAGGCAAACCTAAATGCAGTAGCCCTTTGCACTTATACTGCAATGCTTGAAGTGGCAGAGAGAATCCAGTTCATAAGCAATGAGGAGGCAGAGACCCTTCGCGAATGGAGAAAAAATCCCGGCTCATGGGTGCCAAATCTCCCCGAAGCCTTTTAATCAACAATCACCTCAGAGATCACTTACACTTCTTATAACTCTGATAATTCTGAATATTATTAGATTTCACAGATCTAAAAAAACTAAGATAACCCCGATATTCAATTATGGCTACATATAAAAGCGACGAAGTGCCTTTGAAGGCATCAGCAGAAAGCGTATTCAGCAAACTCAGTAATTTTGACTCTCTCAAACAGCTGCTTGCGCAAATTCCGGCAGATCAGATCCCTGCCGATAAGAAGGAAATGTTTGACAGCATCAAGTTGACCAACGATAGCATTGAGCTCCCCGGCGGCCCCGTCGGTGCCATTCGTCTGAAGGTAGTAGAGCGCACCGCTCCTTCTCGCATTGCTCTCAAAGGAGAAGGAACTCCTGTCCCCCTTCAGCTTCAGCTTGACATTCATCCCGTAGATGAGTCATCTTGTAGAGCCCAGGCTAAAGTCGATATCGAGATTCCTGCAATGTTGCGCCCAATGATTGCCGGCCCCATGCAGAAGATGACCGATCAGTTTGGAAGCGTACTTCGTTCAATCCCCTTTTGAATTCAATTAATTATGCATATAATTATGCATTATGCATTCTGAATTGTGCATTAAAAAAGTTCTCTCACTGTCGCTGATAGCAATGCTGTCAGCTTTTGTGTCGTGCAATCAAATCGACGACGACCGCATACCCTCACTCCCCGTCTATATTAATCTTTCAGGAGCCGGAATGTGGAACACTTATGGAGTGACAGGAGTGGGGATATCCAGGAATTTCATCAACAATAATGGGGTTGTGAGTCCATCAGATTTCCCATTCACCGCTAACACCTATCTTGGTTTTGGCGGTGTGTTGCTTATTGGCGGTGTCGACCCCTTCACGGCTGACCCCAACGTTCCTTTGGCCTACGACTTGGCATGCCCAGTGGAATGCAAAGCCAACGTCAGGGTATACATCGACAAAGAGAATCTTGAGGCTGTATGCCCTCAATGCGGTTCCCACTACGATGTGGTGATGGCGGGAGGAAGCCCTGTCGCAGGTCCTGCACTGACTGGAGATTACAAATATGGGCTTCGCCGTTATTATTGCGAACCCTCCATGCAAGGGGGCTATATCATCCACAATTAAATAATTCATCATTTATCATTTATAATTTATCATTAAATAGATGGAAGAGTTGCTTTATATGATTTTGCGAGGACTTATAATCGGTGTCGTAGTGTCGGCTCCGATGGGTCCGGTAGGCATATATTGCATCCAGCGCACACTCGACAAAGGAAGGTGGTCGGGTTTCTATACCGGAGTCGGCGCCGCAATTTCCGACCTTATATATTGTCTCCTTACTGGATTTGGCTTGTCGTTTATCGAAGAATTTATCAACCGTCATAGGTCTCCAATCCAACTGTTGGGTTCCCTTGTCCTTGTATTCTTTGGCATATGGCTCATAAGGAAAAAGCCCGATGGCTCCCTTGCATTAGATCCCGATCATGATGCTCCGTCGCGCGAAGGTGACATTCTAAAAGGATTTGCGCTCACTTTCTCAAATCCATTGATATTGTTCCTAATAATCGGACTCTTTGCCCAATTCAATTTTGTGATTGAAGGCATTAAGTTCTATCACTATGTGCTTGGCTTCTTGGGTATTATAGCCGGGGCACTTGGATGGTGGTGGCTCGTCAGTTACTTTGTAGATAAACTTCGCGGACATTTCAATCAGCGCACTATGAAACTCATCAACGTAGTGGTGGGTATAATCATTCTCATATTCGCTGCCTTTGGAATCATATCCTCTTCAGTGTCAATGTTGTCGGCTGCTGATGCCACTCCTTCCCGTCAATTGAATAGAATGGTTGCCACTTTTCGTGTCGCCGATCACTCTATGAAAGGATGGCATGCAGATTTCTCAGATGAAGATGGCAATGTATTGAGGATGGAAGTTTCTCCTGTCTCCAAACTTGATCCGTTCGGCGATTCAAAAATTGATGCCCTCTCCATCTCAGTCACCGAACTCCAATCCGGTGAAGTATTGTCTGAGGCTGTGGTTTCTGATGGCATCGACCCATATAAAGGGAAGAATGCGTGGCGTGTCACTCGGGTGGGCAATCTTTGGAGTCTCTTTGGAGGCAATCGTGAATATAGGAATATCCTCATGTTTAATACTCCCCTTGCCTGGAACCCTAAGATAGAGATTATTCCGAAAGAAAAAGGGAGCATCACTGTGTCAGAACTCGATGTAAGTAATTCATCTTCAGAAAATGAAACCCTAACCGAAGAAGAAATCCTGGCAAAGCTGAGCGATTCTGACAGTCCGGGATTGAAACTGTCAGGGATGTATTCTCTTTATGATTTTGAGCAAGATGATTCATATGCTCTCCTTGGCGGAAGTTATCGTCTTGCAGTAGTGCCGGCAGAAGAAGCCGGTTTTTTTGACCTCTATTATTTAGATGGAGCTAAGGCAAACTCTTCGCTTTGGAAGTCAGGAATGAAAAAAGGCAGGTTGCGACCTACCTCTTTCACGAATATTTATGATGTAGAATGGTGTGATGCAGAAGGGGAGTGGATGCTCCATGATGTTCAGGCAGAATACGATCCTATGCTGCATACCATGACTGTCAAATTCCCTTATCAAAACAGTTCAATGCGTTTTAAGCAAGTCCATTAGACTCACCAACTTCCTGACGCGCCTCCACCACCGGTGCTTCCGCCACCGAAACCGCCACCAAAGCCTCCACCTCCAAATCCTCCGCCGAAGCCTCCTCCACCGCGTCTGCGGGTAGCGGCTCCAAGGGCTGCCGCCGCTGCTATCGCCGCTGCCATATCCTTTTTGGGAATTCTGAATCCATTGTGGTCTTCATTGCCACAATATTCACATCTATAGTTAGATTCACCATATCCCTCACTTTGGTAAGTGGGTTGACGCAGGGTCGTGTTTCCTACAAAGTGATACGCCCGGGTGCCGCAATGTGGACATCTTGAATAGCGGGAATTGCTTGCAGGATATGGGGTCACCTCCGTATTTCCACACTTCTCGCATTTGTGCACATCATAATGCACCGACCCGATTTTCTCTTCAAATTGCTGGCTTGGAGTCAGCGATGCAAGTGCCTCATTCCCTTTTACGAAACGCATTTTCCCTCCGCAATTATCGCATTTATGGGCTCCATATCTGGCTTTGCGATAATGAAGAAGAGCAAGCAGATAGAATGGAAGGGCAGTCAGAAGTGTCCCGATAGATAGGAATCCAAGCATGTTTAGGCTCGACCTCCATTCTGTGGCTTTAGCCGGAGCCGAAGTCATTCGGCGAGCCTTTTTTAGATGAGATATGTAGCTCGCTCCGGCAATCAGCCATAATATGAACGCCACTATCCCTAAAAATCCCATTATTGTCTCTTTGCTCACGGGAGCCTCCTCAATACCGGAATAATTGTCAGAAAGTTGCGAGCGCAATTCATCGGCATATTCCGGATTGGTCATAATCTTTGAGATCATTGCAGTGGCTTCATCCACAGCGCAATCAAGGCAATCATTGCGCATATTGGGAATCACGCTTTCCCGAATGATCTGACCGCATACTATATCCGGAAGCACCCCCTCAGTGCCATAACCGGTCTGAATCCTTACCTGACGGCTGTCAGGAGAAATAAGAAGGAGCACACCATTATCCTTGTCCTTCTTTCCTAATCCCCATTTGGTGAATACCTTTTCAGAAAAATCCTCAATTGTATAGTCTCCGATAGATGGCACGACGGCAACGGCAACTTCAGCTGAAGTGGAATCGCGTAGAGCCTGCAGCCGACGGTTGACGACTGCGCGTGCCGACGCGCTTAGCCTCCCTTCCGGATCTGCCACATACTCATATCTGTTGGCCAAATTAGGATTCTCTATCTCATCCGGCTCATAATCCCGAGCAAAGGCAGAAATGTGAACAACACTCAGGATGAGTCCTACTATCGAAATCAATATCTTTTCTTTCATTCTTATTTCATTTAGATTGGTCTAATTAGACCAATTAGCCCAATTAGACTAATTAGCCCAATTAATTTTTAAACTGCCGGCAAAGAGTGCCCATTGAGAGTGCGGAAGAGGTCGAGAGCATACACATCAGTCATTGCCGACACATGGTCGATCACTCCCTGCAGTCGTGTGTTGAGACTATCCGATCTCACATTATATTGCCGTGGCACCTTCTCCAGC
This sequence comes from uncultured Sangeribacter sp., assembly GCA_964503095.1. Classification (GTDB taxonomy): domain Bacteria; phylum Bacteroidota; class Bacteroidia; order Bacteroidales; family Muribaculaceae; genus Lepagella. Next base: position 1,826 of record CAZCZX010000105.1, on the reverse strand, counting down.
AGCAGCCTGGAATATGCTTTCTCCGGAGCCACAACCGCACCGACAAGATTTTCCATCAGATAAGTTATGATTCGGTTGCCCGCCAATTCAATATCAACTACCTCGGGAGCATTATAGATCTTATTCCATGCAGTCTCGCTGCAAGTGGCATAAGCATCGCTGAGTCGTCCCGGGATATTGTTTACGAGGCTTCCGTGGTAGTCTCCACCAAGTATTTCCGATTCATGGTCGGCAAATTCCTTTGAGCATCCGCCCACTAATGCCCCTATCACTTTCGAGCGCATATATCCCACCTGCTCGTTAGGGTCATCCAGACGCTTCATAGAGTCTATCATATGGTTCTGTTCCCTCTCATTGAAGAAATTGAGGAAAAGATTTTTTACTTCCGAGGTTGAAAGTATCTTAAGCTTGTGGGCATCCTCGATGTCCATAATCTGATAGCATATATCATCTGCAGCCTCCATCAGAAACACGAATGGATGCCTTGCATGCCGCCCATGTTCTATCTCAGGAATCCCAAGATCCTCAGCCACCATTAGATATATATCTTCTTCCGTCTCAAAATATCCAAATTTACCCTTCTTGCCTGCAAGAGTTGAGGGATAGGGATACTTCACTACAGAGGCCAGTGCGCTGTAGGTCATTGCATATCCTCCCTTGCGGCGTCCCTCAAACTGATGGGTAAGGAGTCGGAAAGAATTGGCATTACCCTCAAAATTGGCGAAGTCACTCCATTGGTGAGGCGTAAGCAAAGGCTTAAGGGCGAGCCCTGCTCCTTCTGTGAAGAAACTGGAAATTGTCTTTTCTCCATTATGACCGAAAGGTGGATTGCCGAGGTCGTGGGCGAGGCAAGCAGTAGCCACAATGTCTGCCATATCCCGGAGTTTGGCCGTCCTTATGTCATAGCCATGCCTGTCAATTAGGATATTGGCAGCCTCGTTTGCCATCGACCGTCCCACCGACGACACTTCAAGACTATGCGTCAAGCGGTTGTGCACAAAAATAGAGCCTGGCAGTGGAAACACCTGGGTCTTGTTTTGAAGCCTGCGGAAAGGAGAGGAGAATATTAGGCGGTCATAGTCCCGCTGGAAGTCGGAGCGGGTATGTTGCTGCGGGTCGTGGTATTGTTCCAGCCCCAGTCTTTTGTCAGATATAAGTCTATTCCAGTCCATAATGCAAAATTAGTGATTTTATTTGTTAAAAAATCTTTCGGTATCGATTTTTTTTGTAATTTTGCGGAGTTTTTGTAAAGATTGTATGAATTACATCGCTCAAAAGTATTATTATGGAGGAGAGAAGGCATGGTTGCTGATGGTCTCCGTGATGCTTATAGTGTTGGTTTCCTGTGGGAACAAGGCCACACCGGTCTCCCCTCAGGACGATAAGCCGGAAGAAACCCAGTTTCATGCCGACAATGACATAGCCATGACCGTATGCTCGCTTGTAGATGCAGTCAGAGTCGGCGAGAATCTTGATAGCATAGACTATAATTTTGATGGAATCCTGACAGACGGTCAGGGCACCCCTCTGTATACTGACTTGGAAGGAAATCCCGGCCAATGGAAAGTGCGTGTAGTGAATGAAGGAGAAGCGCGAATAAGCAATCTCCGTCTTGGTGATCTGATGACGGCCGACCTCCGTAATTATATTCTTGGCGCTTTGAATTTAAATAATGCCGACCTCGTCACAGCCTATGTCAATCCCTTAGACGATAATGAATTCATATGGCTCTACGACATAGGAGATGTGAATGTATCATTTTCTGAGATGCAGACAAAGACCCAATCCGGCATAGAAGGACTAATCATGACCATAACCATCTCAAA
>CAZCZX010000104.1:0-9384 GCA_964503095.1 uncultured Sangeribacter sp. | reverse complement strand
CCCCAACCCCATGACCAAGACCATGATGGTCCCCAATACCATGGGTCATACCATCCGCCTATGCTCCAACCTCCGAATCCTACGTTCCAATACCAAGGATCATAATAGCTGTAGTAAGGCCATCCATATCTATATGTTGGGAGGAAAGCCGGAGTGAGACCATTATATACAATCTCTACATTGCCATATGAGTTTTGAAGCACATCGGCAAGAAGCTGGGAATTGTCAAGCACAATAGTTGGATTGTAATACTTTTGAATTTGCTGCGTATATACAAAATCTTCTTCAGAACTTACCTTTGCTCCGATAGTATCAATGGGAGTTGTGTAGTATTGACCACGGAGATTATAGGCATCCACATCCATATCGCTGAAATTCTCGATATAATTAGGATTTTTCTTCTTTGCACCTACATTCTTATCTTTCTTTGGGTTGAAGTATATATCGTCAACATAATCGTCGGCATTTACGGCCACCGGAGCAACACTGCTCAGAGCCAAAGCCAAAATGAGTAAATTTCTTAATTTCATAGCGCGATTCTGTTATATTATTTTACACTATTATATCTTTTTAATAAATAAGACAAACTAATTGACAATTGGTTTAAAGTATCAGAATTTCAAATAGAAATCCTTGCAAAGACTTCTATATTCATTTGTAGGAATGCCTCTGGAAACTTCCAATGTCAGATAATTGATTTCTGCCTCCGCAGAAGTTCTATCATCCATTCCAAGTTGCCATTGAAGAAGGACTCTTTTAAATGGAGCATTTTCATGGCCGCGCACAAGACTTTTTCTTGTCAATGAAAACCCAAGGTCTTCTGCTTCTTTTTCCAAAGACAATGAGAATTCTGACGGAACTATCATTGCCAACGATCCATATGAACTCAATAATGATACAGAAGAGTGCAGCAACGATGATGGAGAAAGACTTCCCTGGTGACGTGCCCTCTCTCGTGGACTAACTGTATCTTGGACACCTGAATCAAAATAAGGAGGATTAGAGACAATCAAATCAAATTTAGAGGAATACTCTTTATTCAGGGCTGATGGGAAATTACCATGTATGAAAGTTACGCGATCATTCCAAGGGAATTCTGCCAAATTTTCATTGGCTTCTTCAATAGAATCTTTATCTATATCAATTCCTACTATTTTTGCTTTCTTGCAACGCTGAGCCATAATGAAAGCAATCAGACCACATCCACAACCTACATCCAAAATAGATTTTGCACCCTCTGTGTGAGACCAGCAGCCAACCAAAACACCATCAACTCCAATTTTCATCGAACTACGATGATGACTCAGAGAAAACTGCTTGAATCTGAATAAAGAATTATCCTTGCTCATCATCTACTTCTTAATGGAGGAAGAAAAGCATCTTCAAGATAATCAAGATTATAATCGTCGATGTTCCCACTGACGGACGCAACGTCAAAGCGATAAAAATATTCGTAATCCTGAGTCTGCAGATAGGAGTTTGCACCTCTTACTATATTTTTAATCTTTTCAGCTGTTATTGCCTCGGTGGGATCAACGTCCATATCTGAACGTGCTTTCACTTCCACAAAAATCAGAGTGTCATCTTTTTGAGCAATAAGATCGATCTCGCTTTTTGAGGATTGAGGACGCCAATTTCTTTCCCTGACAGTATAACCTTTAGAAATGAGATATTCACAGACAATATTTTCGGCTTCTTTTCCCCATTTCAAAGCCTCATTCTTCTTGAGATCGTTCTTATCAGCCATATTCCAACCGCCTCTACATCAGAAAGCCTTAAAAGACATGTCAAGACCTTTGATACTGTGAGTCAGTGCTCCTACAGAAATGAAATCAACCCCAGTCTCTCCATAATCGCGAAGTGTGTCAAACGTTATGCCTCCAGAAGATTCTGTCTCCACTCTCCCATCGACTAATGCCACTGCCTCGCGAGTAAGCTCAGGAGTGAAATTGTCGAACATTATCCTGTCAACACCTCCAATCTCAAGAACCTTACGGATATCGTCAAGACTTCGGCATTCTACTTCAATTTTAAGATTCTCCTTACCGTTGGCTGCGCAATATTCCTTTGCACGCTTAACAGCCTGTTCAATGCCTCCGGCAAAATCCTCATGATTATCTTTGATAAGTATCATGTCGAAGAGTCCAATACGATGGTTTGTGCCACCTCCTATTTTTACGGCCTCTTTTTCAAGCATTCGCATACCGGGTGTAGTCTTTCGAGTATCCAAAACTCGAGTCTTTAATCCCTTCAACTGATCTTGATATTTACGTGTCATCGTAGCAACGCCACTCATGCGCTGCATAATATTGAGCATTGTGCGTTCAGCCACAAGGAGGCTTCTTACCGGCCCTTCTGCAGTGAAAGCGATATCACCGGGATTCACCTCTGCTCCGTCTTCAAGCAAAATATTAATCCTTATAGAGGGATCTACCTTATGAAGGACTTTTTTTGCAATTTCTACTCCGGCAAGGATACCTTTTTCTTTTATCAATAATTTCGAACGACCCATGGCATCGGCCGGTATAGTAGAAAGAGTAGTATGGTCGCCGTCGCCGATGTCTTCAGCAAAGGCAAGGTCAAGAAGGGAGTCAATAAGTTCGTCTTTAGTTTTCATAATTCAAAAATCTTCGCTAATTTTGCATAAGATAATGCAAAGGTAATAAAAAATTATGGAAATTATACTATTGACAGTAGGAAAAACTACGACAAACTATATACAAACAGGTATAGATGAATATTGCAAGCGTCTGAAACGCTATCTGCCATTTTCTATAAAGCATCTGCCGGATATAAAAAATGCAAGAAAACTAACAGAAAGTCAGCAAAAGGAAGAAGAAGGGAAATTGATTCTTGCCGAACTTTCTTCATCAGACAATGTAGTGCTTCTTGATGAAAAGGGCGAGATGCTGACTTCCAGAGGGTTTTCGGAGTTCATACAGAAAGGAATGCTTGGAGGAAAGAAAAGGATGGTGTTCATCGTTGGGGGTCCATACGGTTTCTCCCAAGACGTATATGCCAGAGCCAATGCCAAACTGTCGTTTTCAAGAATGACTTTCAGCCACGAGATGATAAGGCTATTCTTTACAGAACAAGTGTATAGAGCTATGACAATCCTAAAGGGGGAGCCATATCACCATGATTGACTTATAGCCCATATCATAAAAATGAGGAAAAATCAGCTTTTAAGTGCATTTCTAATTTCAGAAAAAAGGCCCTTGTGTTTACCTGCAAGCTCAGGATGTGCTTCTAAAAAGATCTCGATGCCCTGCTTTATTAGTTCCGGGCATTTACGAGTGTCTTCTTTTCCCTTAAGATCACGGCAAAGTGTGCGGTCGCCGTTTTCTTGAGCAAATCTATCGTACATAGCCTTAGTGTTCCACATCACTTTAGATTTGTCTTCCGGACCATAACCCTTGGATATAAGTCCTTCTGCAACACCAAGAATAGCAATAACACCACATATTCCACCAGTTCCTGCAAATCCGGAACCAAAACCAGCACCTATGCGTGCAGCTTGTTTTTCTTGTAATCCTAATTTATCAGAAAGCCCCATCAACACACACTGAGCACAACCATAACCTTGATTACGAAGGTCGATAGCATGATCCTGACATTTATTTATCTCTTTAGTAAGTTCATATTTCTCCATATGTCTAATTTTTTACGGCAAAATTATAAAAACAAAACGAAACCACCAAATAAATCGAAATGTTTAGAGCCCGACTCATATAATTTTAGAAGTGTTCTTATAAACTCAACTTTTGCGATCCAAAGTTGAAAATCAACGTAAATAAACAAAATTTTTAGTAGTTTATTGACAATATTGGGAAAAATCATTAATTTTGCAAATTAAACAAAATAACACTACTATCTATGAAACTTTCTTCTAACTTAATTCGATATATACTGATTTTTGTGACCAGTATTTCTTCATTATCAGTTAATTCTAAACTTATTTCAGAACAAGAGGCGTATAAAATAGCCCAAAATAAATTATTAGGAAAGAAAATCCAAAATTTTTCAAGCAAAAGCGATAAAGTTTCAAAAATAGCTGCTGGCAAAAGAATCTATATTTTTAATGCAGAGAATGATAACGGTTTTGTCATAGTCTCTGGAGATGACAGAACAAGAGCTGTTTTGGGATATTCTGATTACGGACATATTAATTATGAAGATGCTCCTTCAAATGTTAAATGGTTGTTAGATAGTTACGAAAATTTCATTAGTTCTCTAAATGAAAATGCCAATCTTTCTCCTTCAAAAAAAACGACAAAAACAGTCAAATCTGAACGAGAAAATATTCCCATTTTAATTAATACACAATGGGGTCAAAATGCACCATTCAATAACAAATGTCCAGAAGCATACGGAGTAAGGTGTGTGACAGGGTGTGTTGCAACTGCTATGGCACAGGTGATAAATTATCACAAATGGCCTCAAGATCAGACAAATAAAATAGATGGGTATACTACATATACCAATAAAATAGTGATGGAAGATCTTCCTTCTAAAAAATTTAATTGGGAAGATATGAGTGATAGCGAGATTGCGGACTTGATGCTTTATTGTGGTCAGTCAGTAAAAATGAATTATGGACCTTTTGAATCAGGATCATCCGGATCAAAAGTACCAACAGTTTTGTCCGATATATTTCATTTTGGTAAAAGTTCATTATATGAAAAGCGAACAGACTATACAGATGATGACTGGATTGATCTCATATATGACCAACTTCAGAAAAAATTGCCAATATTAGCATATGGAGATGGATCTCAAAATGGACATGCCTTTATTATCGACGGTTATGAGGAAGAATTATTCCATGTCAATTGGGGTTGGAATGGTGTATACGACGGATATTTTACCATGGAAGAACTTAAACCAACAGCAAACGATAACTATTCAGCCAATCTTGAGATTATTTCTAATGTCTATCCCCCGGTAGATGTTCTCGACTCAGACCTTAGCAAAATCGTTGTTCAAAATATATCAACTGATAAATCAATTATTGAAAGGACTTCTAAATATTTAACATTCTCAAAATTTTCAGTCAGTGCATTACTTGCCAGTGATCTAAGAATTGACAAAGAAATTCAAATTGGATTTGCTTTAACGAATGACGATGGAATAGTAAAAATTCTTGCTGAAGACAGTTTTGAATTCTGGACAACAGATAACGAAATCAAAATGGATGAGAATATCAATCTCACTCCTGAGATATCAAACGGACAATATCGGCTTGTAGCAGTGCATCGGGTAGATAATTCGGAAGAATGGAAACTTGACTCAAGGAGCCATGCAAGATATATTGATGTGGAGATCACTGACACCAGTTTAAAATTGACTCCGGTAAACAAAGGGAAAAATGGAGTGGAGCAATTAAATTTTGGAATAAATACAATAAATGGTGTGCGATATAGACTTGTGTCAGAATATGACAGTTACCGCGCTTATATTCTTCCGCTTGCCAACAATATGAAATATTCAGGAGAAATCATTATTCCTGATTGGGTGGAGTATAACACTCTCAGATTTAAAGTATTTGGCGAAGAAAATGATCCGTTTGCTTCAGCCGATGAAGTGACCTCCATATCCACTCCCATTACACTAACAGTAAATAATTGTGCAAATCTTGAAACCTTGGAGTTTCGGGAAGGGGTATTAAAAGCAACCAGTTTGAACAACTGCCCTAAACTAAGAAGTATCAACTATGCTACTTCATGTAGAAAAATAGGTACCATAAAAGAATGTGCGTCATTGACGGAATTAATTTTCCACAATCATTATACAACTACACTTCTTTCGGATAATGACCAAGAAATATGGTCGGAAGAATCTTTGCCATCTCTTGAGAATATCTATTTTTATGGAGAAGAACCACCAACATTCTTGACTGAAAAAGGCATTAATAATTCAAGAATCAAGATGCACATACCTGAAGGGATGATAGATACATACCAAGCATGTGGATATCAGAACTTGAATTTAATCGATGATTTGGAAAAAATAGGCGAATATGTAAAGTGGGACTATTGTGGTATTGACGAGGATGCTAATGATGGCTTAATTGCCACTTCAGGAAATAATGATGTTGAAGTTGCTATGCAGATTCCCTCTGCTGAAAGCAAGAATTATGTCGGAAATAAGATAGTTGCCATCGAATATTTCACTACTGAAGAATCGCTTAAAGATGACTCTAATAGAAATCCAGAATATGTATTTCTGACGGAAGGGAACAAGGATTATGTCAGAAAACAGGCTACCAGTGCTGTGCGCGGAGCATGGACAAGAGTAGAACTTGAAGAACCATATGAAATATCCAACGAAGATGTTTTCATTGGAATAGGAAAACATGGTCGGTTAACTTTTAATTGGGCTAATCTAAAAACTTATGGTGGTGGATTCTGGTACCGTACAATGGGTTCAGATTATAGTGAAGGTCCAACGGGGGTATGGGAACATAACTGTGGAGAGGAAGATTGGAATTATCCTGTGGCAATTAGAGCTATCATTCAAGGTGATAATCTTCCAAATGATATGGCAATCGTGGATGCGCAATATGATAAATGTGATAACTTGCATCTTTCAAAAGATGGAAATATTAAACTAAAAATTAGGAATCGATCTCCAAAATTAGCAAAAGAAATAACTTTAAACTTGAGTTATGACAAAAAGAATGATCAGATAATGAATACCAATGTTCTTATTCCTTCGGGTCATGACCAAATAATTAATATTAAATCTAATGGAGCTAACTTTAATACACATGTGATTGATTTGAATATAAGTGAGATTGACGGTCAACTGGACGGTATAGAGTCAAACAGCACAGTATCTTTCAAATTGTTATCAACAGACTTAGATTATTATCCTCGTAAGACTGTTCTGGAAGAAATGACAGATACAAAAGATGGCAATTGTTCTCGTTTTATTGCCCTCAAGGATTATATGAAAAAATCTTGTCCGGATGATTTTATAGCCATTTCTATCCATAGCGATTCAGAAATGACAGTTAATGATAATAGTTATGATTCATTTTTAGAAAAGGTACCATCTAATTACTATTTAAATATTAATAGAACTGAATGGAATATGGGCCTTCCATTTACCACTAAAATCAAAGACTTAAAAGATGCAGGGGAAGCTTTAATAAAGTCGGATGCGGTTTTTACAAAAGATGGAAGAATACAAATTGACACTCAAACAGCTTTCAATGGCAAACAAAAAGAAACAGACAATTTCACAATTGCTTATGTGCTTGTAGAAGATCATGTTGGTCCTTTTATACAGAATAATAATTACTCAAAACCATCAGAACCGGAAAATCCCAATGATTATATGAATTGGTGGGTTCACCAGGGAACTTCCGTAGAATATGAATTTGACGATGTGGCGCGTACCATTAATATCTATGATGGCATAGAAAATTTATTTCCTCAAGATATAATTAAAGATGAGGTATATGATTCGAATTTTTGCATTAAAATTCCTGGATATGTACAAAATCCAGAGAATCTTAAAGTTATCACATTGTTAATAAATAAAAACACAGAAGAAATAGTGAATGCTGACAGTTCTATCATTGAGGGCGAGACACCTGATCTTTCTATTGAAATTGGTGATTCCAACGGTAATGGAGAGATAAATATTGCAGATGCAGTAAATACCGCTAATTTTGTGGTAGGAAAAAATGTTGAAAAAATACATTTTAACGCTGCTGATGTCAATAATGACAGTCACCTTTCATTTGCGGATGCTTCCGGTACGATATCTATAATACTTGAGCAACCTTCATATATGTTATCTGAAAACATGAGAACAAGAAGAACATTACAATCTATCAAAGATGTTGTCTATTTAATCACAGATACCTCATATGAGGGAGGCAAGAATTCTATTAAACTATTTCTTGAAAACAGCGAAGAATATGTAGCTTTGCAAGCTGACATTAAACTGACTGACTTAGCAATAGTTGATTCGATTAAGATTGGAAAGCAATTAGAAAAAACTCATAAGGTTACATCAAAACAAATTGATGAGAACACAATAAGATTTATAGTCTACGATTTTAACAATCACACATTTGTGCCTTCAAATGATGCTATTGTTGAAATTTACCTGAATCACCTTTCAAATCCAGTAGAGATGGATATCATAAATATCATAGCTTCCGATGCTGAAGCCCATGATTTTTCACTTTCTATAGATAGTGCGTCGAGCTGCTGCTTAATATTTGAAGAGCAGAAGAACAAGAAAATTGAAATAACGTCCACATCCGATCATATTGAAGTGAGAAATGCAAAGTCAAAGAAGATTCTGATTTCATCTTTAGATGGATGTATAATTCAGACCTATATTGCAGATAGTGATTTTGAGATTATTAATTTACCAAAGGGACTATATATTATTAAGGTTGACAATGTCACTGAAAAAATTTTGGTGAAATAATATTTTATTGTGATGGGAAAGATAACAAACAAAATTCTTAGCATTCTTTTGCTGACAATTTTAGTGACAAATATTTCAGTGTTTGCTGAGGATAGAATTTTCATAAAACCAATTGAGTTAACTCAAGGATCAGATGCTGTAATTTCAGTGGAACTTGAAAACGAAACAACATTTTATGGGTTTCAAGCTGATATTGTACTTCCAGAAGGCATTGATTATATTAAGTATGATGGTATACCAGATATCACTTTATCAGATAGATTTGACGATAGTTTCAATCTAATTAGCAATTTGGTTGATTCGAAACACCTTCGAATGGGTGCTTTTTCATCATCCCATGAATCTATAGAGGGTAATAAGGGTGTAATTGCTGAAATAAAAATCAATGTAACTGAATCATTTAAAGGAGGCTCTATATTATTCTCTAATATTCTATGCATCAGCGAATCAAATAAAGATATCCCACTTCCAAATTATTCTGTTTCTCCTCCCTATATTATACCAGCTAAAGAGATTTTTGTTAATTACAGTGATGCAAAACTGAAGGTCGGGGAAAATATAATTCTTGAAGCGACAGTGCTCCCAGAAGATGCAACATACAATGACATAGAATGGTCATCGGAAAATGAAACGATTGCATCTGTTGATTCTAATGGGAATGTAACTGCCTTGGCTTTGGGTGAGACTGTAATCACTGCCAGTTGCGGAAATGTCAGTGCCGAGTGCTGGATTTCTGTTGTCGAGACTCCGGTTGAGAGCATTACTCTGAATATTGAATCTGCGGAATTGAAAGTGGGAGAAAGTCTGACTCTGGAGGCAACCGTACTTCCGGAAGATGCCACCTACAAAGATATAGAATGGTCATCGGAAAATGAGGATATTGCATCCGTAGATATTTTCGGGAATGTCACTGCCTTGGCATTGGGTGAGACT
>CAZCZX010000103.1:0-9393 GCA_964503095.1 uncultured Sangeribacter sp. | reverse complement strand
ACCCATCGAAGATACAGGTGACGGATAGTTTTGGATTTTTCGGGGGCCAGCATCTTAACGTCAAAACTGAAGTTATCAGAACGGTTGATGATTGGATTAAGTTGACGAATGAAATGAACGCAACAAAAACAGCAACTCAGCTTAAAGATGAACCAATTTGCTACTATATCGAACTTGATGCGGACCTAAATTTTATAGATAAAGATAGTGTTCCTATGATGGGAAATACCACAGCGCGACCCTTTGCATACCACTTAAACGGCAAAGGACATACGATCAAGAACTTGAAAATCAGTTATCCAAATGATGGCGAAGTAGGTATTATTCGTTATAGCGCAGATGGGGCAATTATTGAAAACCTAAATATCGACAGCAGTTGCACTATTGTAGGAAGTCATCGCATTGGTTTGGTAGGTCAACACAAAGGAGGACGTCTGACATTCAGAAATGTACATACGGAAGCAACTGTATATGGTACAGATCAAAAAAATGAACAGGTTGCTGCCGGTCTTCTTGGTTTTTGTGATAATGTTAAGAATAATGTATTGTTAATTGAGGACAGTTATGTCGGAGGAACAGTAGGGAACCCAGACACTAAAATTTCTAATAGTTATAACGCAGCTCTCATAGCATGGTGGGAGACAAATAATAATACGGCTCCTGTAACACTTAGAAATGTGATTGTAGACTGCACACTTACTGGATATGAAACGGGTAATAAGTATAGAAGATATATAAGGCACAGACGTAGTGCTGAAGCCTTCACCGAAGGCGCAGATGAAACAAAGACAAAAGCAATATTTACGTTCCAAAATTGCTATGGAAACATCGATCCGGATGACCAATGCTGGCAGACAACTACGCAAGAAATTCAAGTTCCAAATGAAAAAATCTCCAATCTTATTGCAGTTGGATGGGCTGATGCTCAGACACCTCCTATGGAGAACAACTATGAAGTGGATCTCTTGGAATATCCATATACTCGCCACTATTCGGCTGGAAATCCAAAACAATATATCGAGGCCGTCAATCAAATCAATAGCCGTACGGACCGTTCGGTAAAGGTATACTTCTATCTTACTGGTGATATCGATTTCGCTGGGTATGCTGAAGATGAGGTTCCGATGCTTGGCGATAAATCTGAAACAGCATTCAACGGTTTTCTTAATGGTCAGGGCCATACCATCAAAAACCTGAAGATGAAGAGAACCGGAAATGATAATTATGTGGGAATAGTAAGATATGCAGGTGATGGAGTAAGGATTGAAAACCTTATTCTCGACGAGTCATGCTATTTTGAAGGTCCACGGTATGTATCACTTGTCGGTACTCATTTGGGCGGCACAATGAAGGTGAGCAATTATAAGACGGAAGCTACCTTCATTGGAACACACCCCACCGAGGAGCAATGTGCTGCCGGTATCCTTGGAATTAATCTACAAACGGATAAGGATAATGTCATTAATTTTAGTGATATTTATATTGGAGGTAAAATTGGCAATCCTGATGCTGCTTCTCATCCCAAGCCATATAATGCTGCTCTTGTTGGATGGTTGGAAAATGGACAATTGACCTCATTGCCTATGTCAAAGAGCCATCTTTATAGGATTGTAGTAAAGTGTGAACTTAATTATCCTGAGAATACAGATCGCAAGAAATATATTCGTCATAGACAGAGCACAGCGGCTATTTCTGAGAATGAGGAAAACCATATCATCACTAAAGCTAATTTTGAATTTGATACATGTTACGGAAGAATAGATTCCACTGATAAATGTTGGCGCGAAAACGAAAAAGAAACTGTCCTACAGCGTGAGGGCTGGACTGATAATACCAACCCTCCAATGGAATCTGTAGAAACTAATACATCACTTGAAAGCGGATATACAGTTCGTGCTGTCTCTTCGGTAGAGGAGTATAAAGCAGTCGTAAATAGTCTTGGGTCTGCGGAATCTACAGCTAATATTTGTATTTCAATTAGAGAAGACCTTGATTTTGCCGAGGCAGAGAATGTTCCTCTTATCGGCGACTCACTAGCGAAGGCATTCCGTGGTTTTATAAATGGTAATGGTCACACAATAAAGAACCTTACAGTGAAAAGGACTGGTTCGGAAGCAGGCCTAATCTGCTGGGCAGGTGACGGAGTTCGAGTTGAAAACCTCATAATTGATTCGTCTTGTCTGTTTGAAGCAAAAACTCATGTTGGTCTTGTCGGACGTTTGGTTGGTGGAACTATAAATGTCAAGAATATAAAGACAGAAGCCACTGCAATGGGTACGGCAAATGGAATAGAACATGCTGCAGGTGGAATTCTTGGTTTTTGTGATAATCAAGCTGCTGATAATGTCTTTAATATAGAAAATGTATATATTGGTGGAGTTATAGGAAATACATCAACCGGTACTAATAATGGTGCCATCTGTGGGTGGTTTGAAAATAGAAAATTCGATGCCACATATAAATCTATGAGTACTATTAAAAATGTAGTGGTCGAGTGTGTACTCAATCATTCAGATGGTACTTGGAAGAAATATATTAGACACTATTGGCCCAATGCTGATTTTGTTCAGTCTGACTCGGAGGGATATTCTGTTAAGTCGAATTTTAGATTCAAAAATTGTTACGGAAGTCTTGACTCCAACGACAAAGCTTGGCCCACTGCAGAACCTACAACTGTTCTTGGATGGAATAATATGGATGTTCCGCCGATGGTTACCAATATGAATGTAAACCTTGAGGAATATCCATATACACGCCATTATTCGGCTTGCGATGCAGAGCAGTATGCGGAGATGGTAGAAGCCATAAATAAGTTGCAAGATAAGAATGTGTATTTCGAACTTACTGATGATATAGATTTTTCTGGCTACAGTAAAGCTATTCCAATGCTTGGAAAATCGGAAAATGAAGGATTCAATGGTTTCCTTAATGGAAATGGGTATACAATTAAAAATTTGAATATTTTACAGCAGAATTATGCAAATATAGGGGTGATAAGATTTGCTGCCGACGGGGTTAGAATAGAAAATATTATATTTGATTCGACTTGTAAGATTGTCGGACAGAAAAATGTTGGTATAGTTGGTAGTCTAAAATCTGGCCATATTTCTGTAACAAATCTGAATAGTTACGCGACAGTCATGGGCACTGCATCTGGCGAGCAATCTGCCGGAGGCCTTATAGGAATGACTCCTGGAGGAACAAATGGCGTATTCTGTATGAAACTCAAAAACGTTCATATAGGGGGAGTTGTAGGAGATGAAAATGGTGCTTCGGGAAATAAAAATGGTGGCTTGGCCGGCTGGTTTGAAGGTCGGTCATACAAACCTGAAACCTGGGAGCAGAGTGTGATTGAGAATATCGTAGTCGATTGTAAATTATATTTTCCGGATGCCAATGCCAAGAATAAATTCATTCGTAATTTGGATTATGGAGTTAAGGAAGAAAAAATCGATGATGTTACATACATCAGGCACCATATCAAATTTATCAACTGTTTCGGTAGTCCCGAAATAGATGATAAGGATGTTTGTTGGCTCCCGTTGACTGTCAATTCAGTGCTTAGTGAGTTTCCGACTCTTGATGGTTGGAAAGATAATGCTACTCCAGGAATCTATGAATCGAGCAATTTGGAAAAACTGCAAAATAATATCGGCGACCGCACACCCGGAACATCGGCAACGTTCCTTTTCCCATGGTGTCCTTATCTTGATAAGAAGAACCAGACTGAATTGAAATTCAATGATACCGATGATGAATATGTGATTGCCGCAGACCTCAGTCAGCGCTTTGACATTGACAATAATTTGGATAAGAATGGAAAAGTTCTTTATGAACCGGTCATCTCAGTTCGTCACATATTCCGTATTCGCGATGGCAGGGCTTTTGCAGAGTCTCTTTCCGGAAGCGTTGAGAGCAATAAAGAATATCTTCGCAAGAATCTTAAAATAGTAAGTGCACGAGGTGGCGTTCCATTCCAGATTCGCCTCACTACTCCGGTGCCTGATTCCAAAGAGAAAAATGGGCGATGCAACTATTATTACAAACTTGATGAAGGAAGTTATTCTCACGTTTCCGGTATGGAAATAGGAGTCCTTGATGGAGAAACCAGACAACCTATTGGTAATCCTGGTTTTGAATTTGCCGAACCATTCAGTGGAGTCGGTACGCGTGAGATTAATGGAAGCAAATATGTTACAGGCGATGGCGACAAGAGTTTTTATAGAATGCTTTCTTTTAAAAATCCAAAACCTAACAGCCACTACATCGTGCAACTCATTGCTAAGGACGATGCAGGAAATCCCATTAATATATATAATTCAGGCGAGCAATTGGTCGTAATGGAATATGACATCACATTCCTGCCAGAACGTGGTGCTTCATTGCTTACACAAGATAAACTCTACGATGACAATAATTTCAAGCACGCAAGAATTGAGTATCTTAATGAAAATTATGGTGTGGGTCCGAATAAAGAACCGAGTACTGTGATTGATTTTGATGAGTATATTAATATCAATAATATTACAGAGAATGACGAATTGAAAAATAAGTTTGTCTATACAAGCTCCACCACAACTACTGGCATGCAGAAATCTTACTTCAAATGGCCTTTGGAGTGGTCTCTATCCGAATATAGTTTTGGCTATGATGACCGTCAAGACTATAACATGTATATGCTGGCTACTCATAGCGACGTGGTGCCTTATAAAGATGCTTCCGGTGAGTGGAGTAAGAATATGGCTGGTGATGGAAATGGATTGTACGACAGATTATATTACACTACAAAAAGAAATATAGATAAGGGTATCGCTGCCCCCGACACCCAGATGCAGCAAGGGTATTATTACTATGTGAATGCGGCTACAGATCCTGGAGTTACAGCCCGATTAAGAATCAATAGCCTTTGTCAGGGAAGTACTATTCATGTGTCTGCTTGGATTTCTGAATTCTCGAAAGCTGAAGAAACTGCTAACCTATCTTTCAATTTCGTGGCGGTGTTAAAAGATAACATTGAAGAGAATCATCCTACCTTAGGATTGGGAAATGGCGAAAGAATAGTTCTTCATCAGTTTATTACAGGATATGTGCCAAATGATCAACGTGGTCAATGGTTGAATATCTACTATTCTTTTGTGCCGCGTCTTTCTGATTTCGCTACCGAAACACTTAATGCCAACATGGTGGATCACTATGAGATAGAACTTGACAATAATGCCAAGAGTTCTAAGGGTGCCGACTATGCAATAGACGATATCCGTGCATACGTTGTTCCTCCT
Source organism: uncultured Sangeribacter sp. (assembly GCA_964503095.1). Classification (GTDB taxonomy): domain Bacteria; phylum Bacteroidota; class Bacteroidia; order Bacteroidales; family Muribaculaceae; genus Lepagella. The sequence continues at coordinate 4,114 of CAZCZX010000103.1, read as the reverse complement.
ACAATAGAGGCAAAGCAACTTGCACCAATGTGTAGCGACAAAGAACTTCGCATCAGAGTGGCGTCGCCATTTGATACTCTGCTTGAGCTTGCCGGAGAAACAGAGGCTTCCGTAAGTGATGCCGCTGAGCAAATCTCCTTGTATTATACTTTTATAGACAAGGCTGAATTCCAAAAGCAGATTGCTGAGGTTTCGGATGCAGATTTGGATACAAAATATCCAGAAATATTCCAAAATACTCTTGTGCAACCGATGCCTGATAGTGATTACAACACTATAGTATTCTGGAGCAACTACTCAAAGAATAAAAAATACGAATATACGGCTAACTATATGGCTTCGGAATCAGCCTGTCGTCTTAGAGATGAAGAAACAGGTGAACGCTATATCGTATTTGAGAATCTTGTTAATGAAAGTATAAATAAAGGGCTGCTGAGTGCGGGCAAGGAGTATTATTTGGTGCTCAACACATCAAATGGAACTGACACTCCGGAAACGCAGGGAATCGCAAACTTCTTTGACCTGATGAGTGAGTGCTCTTCTAAGTGCGTGATGGTGATAACTCCATCAAGCATCGTCAAAGTGAATGGAATAGTGGAGACTCAGAAGGATAAACTGGTGATATGCGAGAACACCGCGCCAGTGATTCAGGCTAATGTCACAGGTTTCAATCAGACGGGTGACCAAATTGATGTAAAGAAGAATGCTGTGTTTGACTGGTTCCTGGGTACAATAGAGGAATACAATGCATATCATGATAGTGATGGGAATGTGCTTGGTAAAGCCCTTCAAACTATACGTGCGCATTATCCGGATGAAGATATCTATTCGATAGAGGCGGATACGGTGACTATAATGGGGCGCGAAAAGATTGAGCCGTGGATGATTAATCTGGTGAGACGCGCAAGTTCAGAGATAAATGAAACTTATGGAAGTCCTCTGCTGATCTTACATCAGCGTTCCTTTATAATGCCTCCGGTTTCGATTCCTTCAGATAAAGATGAAGTAATGATTAATATTACTGCTATACCTATTCCTTTAACTGAGGATGATATGCCTGAAAATGTTCTTGTCTGCACTGATCCTTCTGAACTGACTATCGCTATTGGACATAAAGCTCCGTTGTTGCGACATGGTTTTAAAGATATAGAATATCCTGATGGATTGGTGGATGTGCCTTTGCGTATTGGTCTGGAGCAGATACGCAAAAATGATGATATGCAATCTATTGAAGTGCCCATAAAAACGTCAAAATCTCCTAATGATGATAATGTTGTAGCTCTTGGAAAAGTAACTGAGAAGCGAATCACTTCTGATGAGGAGCAAGATGAGGTCGGTTGTATAGTGTTGGTGGAAACCAATGACCCTAACTACAAAGCTATCATTGACAATGAAAATGAAGAGGATGGGGAGATTGAATTCCCATGGGTGGGGGAAATTGTTACCCTGACAGCAAAAATAGGTGAAGGAAAAGAGAATAACCACTTCGTGATGCGATTTAGAAATGATTTCGATGTTAAGGAGGGTTATTACTACAAACTCCGATTCGATTATGAAGAGCGTCTTGATGATGATTCCAAGAGCGATGCCATCTGCAATGGGCAGGATTTGCTGACGCTGAAGATTGTGCCGAAGTTCCAGTTGTGGAATGGTTCGGAAAATCTCAACTGGAATAATGACGATAACTGGAGCCGTCTGGATGCTGCTGAGATCTACTCCGACAAGCAGGCTGATGAACATCAGCATTTCGTCACGGATGGAGAAAAAGATGGTAAAATAGTAAATGATGGGGTAAAATCGTATGCTCCTCTTGACTTCACTTATGTGGTGATTAAAGATGGCATGGAGGCTCCTTATCTCTATGCGCCTATCGATTCTTTGAGTATTATTGACTTACATGGAGATGATTACTCTTGGCCGTCTAATCCGGCACCTGCTAACTCCGGATATAGTGACTATCCTGAATTGCTTGGCGAGGCTACTCAATGGATAGAATATGATATGGCTGCCAAGACTCTTGATGAGCCTCTGGAGGAAGTCGATATCCGTTGCCGTCCATGGTATATGAATTCTTGTAAGGAGATTCATTTCAAGCCTGGTGGCACCATCATGAATCAGCAGGAACTGCACTATGAGAAGGCTTGGGTTGATGTGGAACTCGACCATTCCCGTTGGCAGACTCTCTCAACTCCGCTTAAGGAAGTGTATGCCGGCGACTTCTATCTGCCGTCGGATAATGCACGTCAGAAGACTGAACTCTTCCAGCCTATAGAATTTGATAATACGCGCACGATAAATGATCGCTTCAAACCTGCCGTATATCAGCGAGGATGGGACAAGGCCACTGCCAATGTATATGAATTGGAAAACCAAAGTTTTGACTCCCCGCGCAACGTGGCTGTGAAGACCTTCTGGAGCCATGTCTATAATGACGTGACAGTTGAATATGGCAAAGGTAATGGTTTCTCAATTAAGACCGATGTTTCGGCTATGGATACTGTTCCTGAAGAAGACCAAACTGTGCTGTTCCGTCTGCCTAAGGCTGACAATGAGTATTTGTACTATACACAAGATGGAAGTCAAAAGGGCCATAATACTAAGATGGATCGCACGCACAGCTACAGGCTTAATGACACTGAAGGAACGATTACAGCAGTGTCCGCTGATGTATGCAGTTACTTCCTCGTGGGTAATCCATTCATGACTCATATGGATATCCAAAAATTCATTTCCGCTAACAGTGGCAAGATTGAACAGAAATATTGGGTTATTACCAAAAACGGTCAGATTGCAGGTGAATTTGTCGAGTCTGGACAATTCATAGCCGCTAATCCTATTGATGAAGATTGGGCTGATGATCCTACGGTAATTGCTCCGATGCAGGGTTTCTTTGTCAAGGTCGTAGAAGCCACTGACACTCTGAAACTTGAATATGATGAGTCAATGATGCGTCGCTATGATTCAAGAATTGGAAAGACTGGAGAACATCTGACTTCAACTACTCGTGCTGACGAGATGGGTGGCATACTAAAGATTGTGGCAGAATGCGAGGGATTCCCGGCAACTGCGGCATTGCTTTCTACTGACACTGTAGGACACTCTTGGATTGATGTTGAGGCTATCGACAATCGAGGACTGGATGTTCCGGCTACTGTCTACACTGCCAAGAATGGAAAGGCTCTCAGCATAAATTGCTGCACGGATGCGGAAGGCACGGAGATTGGTGTGATTGCCGATGATGACACTGAGACTCTACTTCGCTTCTCAGGCGTGGATGCATTGGAGGGTCTGAGTCTGCTTGATAAGGCTGATCATTCATTGACTCCTTTGGAGGAGGGAATGGAGATTGTTGTCAACGGTGCTGCTGCCGGTCGCTATTTCCTCACCTATGGTATATCCGGCGACGGGGTGATGTCGGGCATCGAATGGAGTGTCAATGGGGGAGTGCTGACAGCGGTTGATAATGCTGCTTCAGGGTATCTGGAGGTTAATGTCTATGACACTCTTGGCCGACTTCTTAAGCATGCTTCCACAGGAGATTCCGAAATCTCAGTACCCATTGAGAGGGGTATCTATGTGGTGGATATAAAATCGGCGAAGGATAGAATATCTATTAAGGTGAGGATATGAAAAACTTTGTTGCTATTATTGCATTGATTTTGTGCAGTCTGACTGTTTGGAGTCAGACTTCTGAAATAAGTGGAGATAAAAGTGGGGCGGGCAGTGAGCCTGCTCCACATCTTCAGTTAGATTCTGCCTATATAGATTTGGGAAAGATTAGTCGCGATTCTATTGTGGAGACTTCCATGAGATTTCGCAACACAGGGAAGGCACCGCTTCAGATAATCAGGATATTTTCGGATTGCGGATGCACTGCTCCGGAGTATTCTGATGATGAGGTGGCTCCGGGGGAGATGGGGGAGATTCGGATACGCTTTAATGGAAAGAACCGACCGGCTGGTGCTTTCCGGAAGACACTGCGGATTCTTACTAATGCCGACAATCCACGAGAGACCTTAGCAGTGAAAGGAATAATAAATTTTTAGGCGCTTTCTTGTGGATTTTGAAAAAAAAGATTAATTTTGCAGTTTGAATAGGAATGCAGTGCCTTTCG
>CAZCZX010000102.1:0-9427 GCA_964503095.1 uncultured Sangeribacter sp. | reverse complement strand
GCCCGTATCTAATAAATTAGATTTTATTTGATGTGCTTGTAGAAAGTATGCTGTGAATTTTTTATTCCCAAATGCTATTATTTAGTTTTTTTTCATTAACTTTGCAAGTAAAGAAGGGTTCTTCTTTATTTTAGAGCCATCTCATAAATTTGAGATGGGCTCTTATTTGAAAAATTCTGAATATCGCGCGAACTGGGATGATTAGGCACAGATCTTTATGTCAGCCCAGAACGAGCAGATTTTCACAGAATTTATATTATTGGTTACTCTTTATTTGGCTATGCGCTGATCTTTCAGCACAGAATTGCCAGAATTAACTCGGAAAAGATAGTTTCAACTAAAGTGAAAAAGAACCTAAAGAAGCAAGATATGGCAAAAAGGATAAAATACCCGGTTGGAATCCAGACTTTTTCTGAAATAATTTCAGAAGGATATCTATATGTAGATAAGACAGAACTAATTTATAATCTCGTTTCATCAAGCAAATATGTCTTTCTTAGCAGACCTCGCCGATTTGGGAAAAGCCTGCTTATGTCTACTCTTGAAGCGTATTTCAAAGGAAAGAACGATCTTTTCGACGGGTTAAAGATTGCAGAATTAGAATCTGAATGGAAATCCTATCCAGTATTTCGCTTTGACATGAGCGGGGGGCATTTGGAAACTCCAGAAGATCTGATACTTCATGTGGACAGTTATCTGAACTTTATAGAGAAAGATAATAATCTTCATTCTGATGGAAGTTTCGCTATTAAGTTTAGAGAACTGATCATTGACGCTTACCAAAAGACAGGGAAACAAGTTGTTATCCTCATTGATGAATATGACAAACCGATACTTGATTTGCTTCATGACAATGAAAAGATGGATGCAATGAAATCTGCACTTAGGGGATTTTATTCTGTCATAAAATCATGCGATGAATATATAAAGTTTGCTATGCTCACAGGTATCACAAAATTTGGTAAAGTATCTGTATTTAGTGGCATCAACAATCTTCGCGATATCTCAATGCTTCCTAAATACAATGGTATCTGCGGAATTACTGACACCGAGTTCCATGATTCATTCAAGGATTCCATTTACCAATTTGCGATAGAGAACGCAGTTTCAGAGGAAGAAGCATGGAATATTTTTAAGACGATGTATGACGGCTATCATTTCTCAGATACCAAAGAATTTGTCTACAATCCCTTCAGCGTGCTGAATGCTTTCAACGACGGAAGAATAGGTAGCTATTGGTATCAGAGTGGTTCATCTCATTACCTTATTAAACTTATTGAAAAGAATTCTTACAAACTTGACAATCTTGAAGGCACAGAAAGGACAGAAATTGAACTTAACGATATCGCAAGTATCGACCACGACATAGTGCCTCTTCTCTACCAATCGGGATATCTCACTATAAAAAATGCACTGCCCAGCTTAGGTTTCGGTAATGCCCCTAAAGAGTTTGTACTCGGTTTTCCAAATAATGAAGTAAATACTGCATTTTGGGAATCGCTATCAAAACGCTTCTTCCGTGGCATAGATGGCAATTCAGCATTCAACCTACGAAAATGCATAAATGATGTCAATGAAGGGCGCCCTGAACAATTCATGCTCAGCATGAAGAGCCTTTTTGCTGATACCAGTTCCGAGTATGAAAAAAATAAGGAAATCCATTTCCAAAATATGATGGCTATTGCATGCAAAATGTTGGGGCTTGCTGTCCGAACAGAAGTGCATTCAGCAGCCGGAAGATGCGACATGCAAATCCATACCACCAATTTTGTCTATATCTTTGAATTTAAGATCGATGGAACTCCCAAAGAGGCAATGTATCAGATTCTCGAAAAAGGTTACGCCACTCCATTCGAATCCGACCCAAGAACCATCTACCTCATCGGTGCCAATTTCCAAACAAAAACCCGAACCATCGACGGCTGGATCATCGATAAAATCTAATAACCATCACCGAACCCCCGTCGGTAAATGAAAATCATAATGAAGAATTTTCTATTATTCCTTTTAGCATTACCGCTCATGTTTGCGTGCTCAAAAGAGCAGGCTCCTGATCATACTGCATTGTATGAGGAAATTAGGCATGTCAATAAGATGGAGTTTGCCTCCTTGGCAGTGACTAAGACTGTCAAGACTGAGCGTTCAGACTGGTATAAGGTTGGGAAACGTATTGCTGTCTATTCTTTCGATACTTATCTCAAGGCTTACATCGACATGTATGATTTTGAACCGGAAGATATGGAATTCGACGAGGAAAAGAAGACGGTAAAGGTGACCCTTCCTCCAGTAAAAATTGAGATTGCAGGCAGGGACATGGAGATGAAAAAGGAATATGAAAACGTTGGTATGTTCCGGACCGAAATCGATTCCAAGGAAAGGGCTAATATGAAAGAAAAGGCAAGTGCCGACCTCCGAAAAGAACTTGAAGGGAATCCTGAATACAAACAGAAACTTGATGCTTCTGCCCGAAGGAAAGCACGCTCCTATTTTGAAACACTTTTTAAGAATGCAGGATATACACCCTACATTCGATTTAGCGATGAATCTTCTCAAGATGGAGACTTTAACATAAAACAATATGATTAAGACAATTAAATATATTATATTTCTATTACTCATAGTGCTGTTGGCATTTGCAGGATGGCAAGCCTATCGCTATTTCCAGAGTCCGGAGGAGATTGAGGTTCTTCCATCAAAGCCCGGCGACGTGAAGGAAATGGCACGATTATGCTCTATGGAGATATATAATGAAGTGTCGGTGCTCGACACTGTCAACTCAAAGGTGATCTTTGCCGTACAGAAACAAAGCGGCAGCATTACTTTCGACATGGAGAATCTTCAGATTGATGATACAGGCGACACTGTAAGGATTGTTCTGCCCCGCGAGATAGTGGAGGTCTATGAATCTAATGATAAAGACGCTTGGCAAGTGATCGACACCAAAGCAATCGGACCAATGGCTTTCCTTAAAAGCAATAAGTTTACAGTAACCGAAGAAAACAGAGTGAAAAGCAAGCTTAAAGCAAAAGCGATACGACGTCTTTACAGCAACGGCACCGTCAGGCAAGCGAGAAAAGATGCTGTAGAAAACCTCTCCCGAATGATGGAAGCAATCTACCGAAAACCGGTAATAGTGACTGATCCAACTCCAAATGGCAATCAAAAATCTCTCAAATAACTTATTCTTTCAGAATTTTTGATTAATTTTGCACAATAATCAAAATAAAAAAATGCACTTGAAAAGATTTTTGTTATATCTAATATCTATTTTTTTCATTCTGTCAGCAAGTTGTGACAGGGGTTATAACTCATATGACAAAAATCAAGCGCTTCGGAGGGTACTGACTGTCCAAAAACTCCAGAATTTAAATCCTGGGAATCCAGAGGTTGTCCCTCAGATAGAAGCTATCGTAGACAGTATGAGAATGTCTGGAATGGATGCTTACTATTTCGGAGCCGTGAATGTCCTTATCGACCGTCTTTTCTCTGATGGCAGATATGCCGAAGCAGATTCCCTCGCAGTGAGGATGCAACAGGAGGCCATACAAGAAAACGATTCCCTTGCCATTGCCATGTCAAAACGTGTCAGAGCTCAGATTCTATATAAATTATGGCAATCTGACCGTGCCCTCGAAGAGGCACTTTCAGCACTCCCCTATGTGAACAATCCTCTTCAGTCGGGACCTCAATTTGGAACTGCAACAAGCCTAAATGAATGGATCCATATCATTGCGCAAACCAAATCAGACACTTCATTACTGCGGCAATCGGGCAAACTGTATGCACACATTGTCAAAGAAAACATGTCGGTCAACTCTTGGACTGATTCCACCGCCCACTATCAAGTGACAGCCCTTGCCTTTGAAGCTGAAAATGAATTATACAATAATTCTATAAAGAAATCGGAAATCCTCCTTGACAGTGCCTCAAGATTGATGCTCCCATCCCTTCCAGCCCGTGCTTACGAACATTTCTATGAGACTCGCGCACGCATATCAATGGCAAAAGGTGATTATAAAGATGCTCTCGATGTTGTAGATACGCTGCTGAATACTCATAGAAATTTTCCATGGTTTTATCTTCACGATCTCAATCTCAAAGCTGAAGTAGAAAATGCGGCAGGAATGCATGAAGAAAGTGCAAAGACGTATTCAAAATTCATTGCTTTCCATGACTCCCTTTCTACCAATCTGACCGACAAACGACTTCATGACCTGACTTTACTTTATCGTTCGGAACTTAATAAAGAAGAACACCGAACAAATAGAATCCGTATGATAGGTCTTGGTTCAGTTTCTGTTCTTCTCCTCATTCTTTTAGGGATAACTTTCAGAAATGCAGTTAAAGAGAGAAAACGGAATCGACTTTTAGTGGAACGTCTTCATGAATATGACCGAGCAGCCCAGACACTTCATCAAAGTATACCGGAATCAATCAAAGACCCTAAAGAAATATCTGAAATCTTAAGGTTGGATAAACACATGATTTCAGACAGACCATATACTGACCCCGGGCTTAGCCGCAAGGAACTTGCCGAATATTTAGGCATATCTCAAGATGCTCTTGCCCAATTGATTCGAAATGAACATGACTGCTCAGTGCATGCCTATATCAACTCTTTCCGTGTGGAAGAGGCGCGACGCATCCTTGATTCCAAGTCGGAGGAATCAATTGCAGAGATTGCCTCAAAACTTGGTTTCGGAACATCACGCACTCTCCAACGAGCATTTAAGGAGCGTTTTGATATGACTCCTTCCCAATATCGAATTGCCTCTTCAGAGATACGCAGTTCTGAAAATCAATAAGTTGAAAATTGTCGCATCTCGTTTCCAAAATTGTCGTGTCATTATTTTTCTTAAATACAATTAATTTTGTAATTTCGTGGTAATTTTTCAGATATTATCGCGTTAAATAAAATAATCAGTAAATAATCAACATCAACATGACATCTTTTTTAATAGCACTTGCTGCTCTAATTCTTGGATATTTTCTATACGGAAGTGTTGTGGAACGAGTATTCCGCACCGATCCTAATCGTCCCACACCGGCCAAGACCATGGCTGATGGAATCGACTATGTAGAAATGCCCACATGGAAGGTATATCTCATTCAATTTCTTAATATTGCTGGTGTCGGTCCTATCTTTGGTGCAATTATGGGCATTATGTATGGTCCGGCTGCTTTCCTTTGGATTGTACTTGGCACTATCTTTGCGGGGGCAGTCCATGACTTTATGTCGGGTATGATTTCCCTGCGTCTTGGCGGAAAGTCGCTTCCTGAGATTGTTGGCAGCGAACTTGGAAAGAAGGTGAAGATGGTGATGAGTGTCTTCACATGCATTCTTCTTGTTATGGTAATTGCAGTTTTCGTGCGCACTCCAGCCAACCTTCTCGCCACTCTTACGCCGGAGCATCTGAATGCCACTTTCTGGGCAATCTGCATTTTCCTCTATTATATCCTCGCCACTCTCCTCCCCGTAGACAAACTTATCGGCAACCTTTATCCTATCTTCGGATTTGCTCTTCTCTTTATGGCAGTAGGCATAATGGGGTATATGATAGTAAATGCTGTTCCTATCCCGGATGGATTCTCTGAAGGACTGTTCAACCGCCATCCCGCAGGAGAGGCGGCACCAATATTCCCGATGATGTGCATTTCGATCGCATGCGGAGCAATTTCAGGTTTCCACGCTACCCAGAGTCCAATGATGGCTCGCTGTCTCAACAATGAGAAGCATGGCCGCAAGGTGTTTTATGGCGCAATGGTTTCTGAAGGAATAGTAGCCCTTATCTGGGCAGCAGCTGCAATCGCATTCACCGGAGGATACGACAAACTTGCCGGATATATGGCGGAAAACGGTTCGGATGCAGGAATACTTGTTCACGAGGTTTGCGTGAAATGGCTTGGTACATTCGGAGGAGTCCTTGCCATTCTTGGAGTTATTGCTGCCCCTATCACTACAGGCGATACTGCTATGCGCAGCCTGCGACTCATTATTGCAGATTCTATCGGCCTTGAGCAGAAGAAATTCATTAAGCGCCTTCTCGTAACGCTTCCTATCGTTGCTGTCTGCTATCTTCTACTCAATATCAATTTCGATATCCTTTGGAGATATTTTGCATGGTGCAACCAGACGCTCTCAATTTTTACACTTTGGGCATGCAGCGTCTACTTAGCACGCTATAAGAAGGCTTATCTCATCACGATGATTCCGGCGATGTTTATGACAGCCCTTTGTATCACTTTCATATGTTATGCTCCTCTTGGTGCTTATGTTGAGGGCGTAGGTCTGCCCCTTTATGCAAGCGAAGGAATCGGATTGTCTGCAATGGCAATCTGCACCTTCCTCTTCTTCAAGTGGAAGAACAATCTGAATCCTGTGTTGCCACTCGAAACCGAATAACCAGTATATTCATGAAGAAACTTATCATTGCTTTATTAGCATTTACTGCAATGCTCAGCGCATTTGCTTCAGACAACAATCTCCAAGGAAAGACTATTGCTTTCCTTGGAGACAGTTATGTAAAAAACCATCGCCGTCCGGCTGAAGAGACTTGGCACGCTAAGGCATCTGCCAATCTCGGAATGAATTACGTGAATTGTGGACGAAATGGGAGTTCCATTGCTTTCGACCGCACTAAAGATGGATTCGGCCCGGCAATGACGGAGAGATATAAGACAGAGATTCCGGATTCTGCAAATTATATTGTAATTATTGCCGGCCACAATGATGCAGATTACCTGGTGAATCATGCTGATCAAGAGCTCTGGAATGATTTCTGCATCGGTCTTGACACTCTTCTTGACGGAATCCAGGTAAAATTTCCGGAAGCTCGCTTGGCTTTTGTCACTCCATGGGCAGTAGACCGCCCTATGTTTCCTGAAGTGAATGCTCAGATTATCAAAGCATGTGGACAACGGGGCATACCGGTACTCGATATGGCAGCCATGGGAGTAATCGAGGTTAACAATCCTGATTTCCGAGCCAAATATTTCCAAGGGCCTAATGACACTGCCCATCTGAATGCGGAAGGACACGACCTACTGGTCCCACTCGGCGAAGCCTTCCTCCAACTAATCAGCCTAAAATGAAATAAGATCTATCTCATAAATTTGAGGTAGGTTCTTACGAGCCTATCTCAATTTTTTTGATCTGGGTTATTCTTCAATATTTCCTAATGATGGGCTCTTAGACTTCAAAATTGAAAAGATGATAATTTGGAATCCTTGGCATGGATGCCATAAGATAAGCGAGGGATGCGAGCATTGCTATATGTATTTCCTTGATAGGAAGCGGGGTATCGACACTTCGCTTGTATATCGTACTGCCAATTTCGACCTACCTATTCAGCGAGATCGAAAAGGAAACTACAAGCTAAAATCAGGGATGCAAATTTATGTCTGCTTATCAACTGATTTCTTTGTGGAAGAGGCTGATGAGTGGCGACCGGAAGTATGGAAAATGATCCGTCAGCGACCAGACATCGCTTTCAGACTTCTTACAAAACGAGCTCATAGAATAAGGGAATGCCTTCCTGATGATTGGGGTGATGGATACCCTAACGTAATGCTCTCAGTGACATGTGAGAATCAAAAAAGGGCAGATGAGCGACTTCCAATTCTTCTTTCGATTCCTGCCAAGCATAAGGGATTTATGGCGGCTCCTTTTATCGGAGCCATTGATGCAAGTGAATATCTTTCTTCAGGTGAAATAGAAGAGGTGATTTGCGGAGGCGAGAATTATGACGGTGCCAGAGTATGCCGCTATGATTGGGTAGAGAGCCTTTCAAGACAATGCATAGAAAACGAGGTTACATTCAATTTCATCGAGACAGGCACTCTCTTTGAGAAAGATGGTAAGACTTATAGAATTCCCTCAAAACGAACTCAAAGTCTCCAAGCCTTCAAATCCGGACTAAGCAAGAGTTTCGGAAAGCCCAAATTTGAACTGTCCTCCCCTATCGGCACTCTCTTCCCAACAGAAACATATAAACCCTTCTTCAGAGAACACTGCAAGACCTGCGGCTCCCGCCCCACTTGCAACGGCTGCTCCAACTGCGGCAACTGCGAATATTAGGATGACAGGTCACGAGGCTTGACGATCTTCCACTTTCCTCCATTGTCCGGGCCTACGCGTTTAAGTCGGTTTTCTTTTTTAAGAATTGCTATTTGTTTCTGAACAGCCTGGACTGACAAACCTAAGCAAGAAGCCATAGTCTTAGCAGTATTCGATGGATTATCTTTGATCAGCTGCAGAATGCGATCTCTGGATTGTAATTTTTCCTTGCAGCCTTTGGATTCTTTTTTGATAAATAACTTAAGGTGCAAGTCAAGCAATTTGCGCATAAAAAGTCGGAATTCTTTCTTTTTAACTCTTTCATCACGAGTATCTTCAGAATAAATATCGAGCTGAGAAATAAACGTTTCTCTCGCGCATGTCATGGCAAGAGGAATCAAATCATTTTCGCGCTGAATCCAATACATTATCAAGAAAGCCAAAGCCAATGTCTCCGTAGACAATGACAGCTCATCAATTAACTCATACACCATATCAAAACTGAAATCGTAGATTTCAATTTCAGTCATTTCATTACATACCATTCGCAAGTTATTGAGATTACGGAGATAATTATGTAGATTTTCTTTATCTGCGTGATCTTCCATTACCTTAAAAAGGCCTCGACTTTTTTTATTTAGAACAGCCATCAATTTCATCACTCTTCCTGGAGTTATTGAGTATCCCCACTCCAAATAATCAACTACTTGTATATAGCCACTCTTTAAGCCGAAATTAATTTTGCAGTCACGCAATTTGGAGTTGTCATACCACCATAATGGGAGAGCATTCCTACCCATAAGAATGCTATTATACCGAGGACTTAAGTTTGAACCGAGCATCCTTGATGCATAATACACGACGTCCTTATCATTTGAATGCATACAATATGCAAAATTTGCGTAGTCGTTTCTTGCGAGCAGTTCCTGAGCTTGAGCTATTCTGTTTCTGAGTGTCATTTTCATAAAGAAAGGTAATTTACTAAAGAAACATCTTATCACCATCAATTGTTTTATCTTACTACTTTTAACATACTAATAAAAAACATATATCAATACAGTTTCCTTATTCCCAATACATTAAATAAAAAATTTTTTCTTCATAAAAAATTTTTTCGTTCTTCGTATTAAGATACGTAATCAACAAAAAGAAAAACATGAAATTAGGAATTGTTGGCTCCCGAAATCCGGGGGTATCTTATCAAGACTGGGAGAAACTGCTTTTGGAGAAAATCGATGTGTCGAAGGTGGAGATGGTGATTTCCGGAGGAGCTAAAGGGATTGACACGTTTGCCAAATTTTTCGCAGCTCGTCATCATATCCCTTATATGGAGTTTTCTCCGCAATATTCCGCCTTTGGAAAGTATGCCAC
>CAZCZX010000101.1:2877-9693 GCA_964503095.1 uncultured Sangeribacter sp. | reverse complement strand
TCCAAATACCTTGGTGGCACAATGCGTCTATTTGCAGATCATATCACTACAAGTTCCGACCGGCGCCCTGAAGAAAATGAGAAAATACTTAACATAAGGGGCAAGATGCCCGTTGGGGGAAGCATGCATGAACTCAACGACAAGATGCTGCATATCGAGCGTTTTCTCTCTCAGTTTCCGGAAATTGAGAAGTTTGAGACCAATATCGGATGGTGGGGCGGTCAGATAGAGGTTGAATTCGAGAAGGATGCACAAAAGACCGGATTCCCCTATCAATTGGAAAACAAGGTGATCGGTCAACTTATTTCCCTTGGAGGGGCTGATTGGAGCACATACGGGGTAAGTGAGCGAGGTTTCAGCAATTCACTCAACCTTGCCTATCGTTCTCACCGCATAGAGATAGCCGGATACAATTACGACCGTCTTTATCGTTTTGCAGAGGAAATGTCAAGCCAGTTGCAAAAGAATCCTCGTGTGCAGGATATTATCATCGAGACGCCAGGACACGAGAACCAAGAGGATGAACTATATATGACATACGACAAAGAGAAGATTGCGCTCGATCATTTTCCTATTGGGGCAGCCCATGCTTCTCTGAGCGAGATACTTGCAGAAAGGGAACTTGGCAGATACCGCGACAAATATATAGACTCTGATATCCAATTGCACTCAAAACGCAAAGACTCCTTTGACCTTTGGCAACTTGAGAATTCATATATCGACGTTAATGGAAATCCGACAAGGCTTTCCAACTACATGAATATCTCACGTAGGGAGGCGAAAAATAGTATTCCACGCAAGAATCAGGAATATGTGCTTAGGGTCGCTTTCAATGTTCTTGGATCGTGGAATTACTCGAATAAACTAATTGAAAGCGTCACTGACGAGTTCAATTCAAAATTTCCGGTGGGATTCCGATGCTTAAATACCACCTACGGATGGACTAAAGATGATGGGACACAGTATTGGTTGCTGCTTCTTGTGGTTGTGATTATCTATTTTGTGTGTGCTGTTCTTTTTGAATCTCTGACCCTGCCGCTGGTCATCATAAGTCTGATTCCGGTTTCTTTTATTGGAACATTCTTGACTTTCTATTTCACAGGAATTCCTTTTGGAAGCGGAGGATTTGCGTCAATGGTTCTGTTGGCAGGTATTGTGGTCAATGCCGGAATCTACCAAGTCTACGAATATCTCGGACTTTTGAAAAGAGATGCCGATGAGGATCGAATCAAAGTTTATCTAAATGCATTTAGGAATAAGGCTGTCCCTGTCTTTCTAACTGTTTTGTCTACTGTGCTGGGCATGGTTCCGTTTCTTATTGACAAGAAAGATGACAACGATTTTTGGCTTTCTTTTGCTGTTGGGAGTATGGGAGGGCTACTCTTTTCTATTTTGGCTTATGTATTTGTGATGCCTATATTATTGAATTTCAATGTTAGGATAGTCACAAATTGTATGCGCGGCAGATAGGTTAGTGTAGAGAGGGTAATTGAAGAAACCAATCGTCTCTTCACGCTTCTACAATAGGAGGTGAAATATGGAAATAAGACTGTTATCTAAAATTTGGGCACATAAAACTGATATTTATTTGCTTTCTTCTAATTTTTATATTACTTTTGTATATAAATTAGAATTTATTTGTAAAACATTACTGAATATATGGAAGCCAGAGCAATTACACCAGTACAAAAAGATCTTCTCAGAATGTTTGCCTTTGACCATTCTGAGGGTTTCGCTAATGAAATAAAAAAAGTTTTAAAAGAATATTTATTAAAGAAAATAGACGAAGAAACAGACCGCCTCTGGGAAGAAGGTATCCTTGACCAACAACGTCTTGACGCAATCCGTCACGAAGACCTTCATAAAATATAAATAAAATAATGAAGAGGCTTGTTCTTGATACAAATTCTTTAATCCAGTCCTTGCCGGTGAGAAGTAAGTACCATGATTTGTGGGTATCAAATTATTCAGTTACATACAGAAATAATCAAGAAGTAGTCACAAGCAGGATAAGAGGCCTATAAGTCAAACTGATAGGTAAGATCGAAAGTTTACCTGCAGTAGAGGATTTGTGTGTCTTTCTTTCGGCATCCGCTGCTCTATTCTGGCGCGGAGACACTCCAGTGCGTCGCAGATGCATCATCATCTCCCTTGGCGTAGCGAATGTCAGAGTACGTTCCCATTCATCTATTATAATATCCGACACAGTGGCATAGTCTTCTACTGAACGGTATATTATTGGGCAGGCTCGGATGGCATCGAGCTCGTGGAGGTTACCTTTGGTGAAGGTGGAAATTATGGCAAACCCTCCGGGATTGAGATGAGACTTAACTTTTTGGATAAAATTTATTGGGTCGGCAAACCATTGAATTGTGGAGGCACTAAGGATAATATCATATTTCGCAGTGGAATTTTTAAGCCATTCTTCAGCATCTGCAACAATGTATTCTTCATTGTTTGCAATGTCAAATTTTGGCATTGGCAAGAGATCTACGTATGTTGCATTAATTGGCCTGACGATATTTTGCCAAACCTCAGTCAGCAAACCTCGACCCACTCCAATTTCAAGTAATGAACCTACAGGCGCATCTCTCTCCGATAGTTTCTCGTTTAATATTTCTCCGATGCGGGAACAAATATCTGCTTGAACCAAAGCATTTTGTTTATAAGTGTCTGTGGCAATGGAGAAGCCCTTCCCTATCTGAGTTGGATTAGGAATGACATCTTTGATAATTTTGGATATATCGATGGCGTGAGATGAGTCAACTTCAACCTTCACAGTGTCAGGGAATCTTGACCAAAATCTATTCAGGTTTTCATAAGGAAATATACGGTCTTGCTTGGCTATATATACTTTATCCCATTTTGAGTTTTCCACAGTTTGATTCTGAATGGCCTCGATGGCATACAGCTCTGATTTAAGCATATCAAAATCCGGAGATTTGGGGAGCAATGGATCGATTCGGCTTATGGTGGCTCTATCCCCTGCCATTCGGCGATGGAATTTTTTCAGAGAATTAGCATCCAAACCATCAGCTGTGGCTCTATAAATAGCCTCTGGAATTCCATATTCATCAGACACCGGAACTTCAGATCCGCATATGGCAATTCTTGCAGTCGCATCTATCTTACTATGTGTGGCTGCGAATACCCCAAGTGAATATGCATAGATATAGATGGTGGAGTATTGCGATGGTATTTCGGGCATCGACATGTCGCGGTAATCGCTAATCACCGCAGTGTCCCAACCATCTACAACACAATCACTGTAGAAACTTCTATCTGTTGACCAGCCGGCAAACAAAAGTATGAGGCGCGTCTCCGCGCCTCTCTTTATGAATTCGATCTTCATTTCTATTAGAAAAGATATGCGAAATTCACACGGAAACCATCGGCACGTCCGGAAAGGTTTTCGAGTTTGATGGTACGTGTAGAATAACTGAGTCCCCAAAGATAACCGACTGACACCTGAAACTTCTGGAAAAGTTCGCAGCCAAGTCCGAAATCAAGAGAAACAGTACCAACAGGCTGTTCCAAAGCCTTACAATTTCCGGCAACATTGAATGAGAAAACCGGACCGGCATATACGAGAGGTGCGATAGTCTCCTCCACACCCTCAAGACGGGTGTATTTGAATCTGAGGTGGAGAGGAATATTGACTGTATGAACTGTCACCAAGTCATTTCCAAAACCCTCAGAATTCCAAATTTTCCACTCTCCGAAATTCACCTTTGCGCTACGCATACCGTAAGTCAGGGCGGCATCTACACCGAAACCGATACCTGGAATCATGATCTCAGTCATGATTCCGGCATCAAAACCTGTACGGAGATGAGTCTCAAGAAGAGGCTCTTTCCAGTGAAAAGTATTGAAATTTACGCTTGCAGTAGGGCCCCAACGGAGTTCTGCATTAGCTCCCAAGCCAATTACTATGGCAATCAGGGCCAAAACAAGTTTCTTCATCAAATCAAATCAAATTTTTAGAAAAGATAAGCGGCTGTCAATGTCCAATAATTTTTCTTCACCTTGAAATCCTCTGAAGGGAGATCAACACCAACTGCCTTAGTATATTTTGCCACACTGTTAAGACCAAAACAGTAGCCAGCCTGAATCTGAACGTGCTTCACCAATTCTAAGCCAATACCAACATTCCAACCCACTTCACATGTCTTAGCCTTGACATCCTTCACGATATCTTTACTTGCCTTAAACAAGAAATCAGGACCTGTATAAATCATTGGAGAAAGGAATTTTCCAACAACTGGAAGACCAATTTTCCATTTAAGATTCAATGGGATATCAATAAAGTCCTTATTTTCATAGCCATCATTGTCATTCACATTCATACGAGCATAGAGAAGTGAAAGATCAGCACCGATATTAATGATAGGAATAGTGAACTCAGTCATCACACCAGCCATCCAACCGGCCTGATTACTCTTATCCATCACTTGATCCTTCGCATCAGTGAGATTCTTAATCTTCATGACATCAACATGGTTGAAGTTTGCACCAGCCTTGATACCGAAACGGAATTCTGCTGACGCATATCCGAATGAGAAGATAGCTACGAGAGCCACCAGAAGAGCTTTTTGGAATGTCTTCATAATTACATTGGTTTGAGTTAATATTCAGTTTATAGCCTATAATATCTATACAGATACATTAGGAATCGAGAGTTTTAACACTTCAATTCAGATGCAAAGTTAATAAAATTCTTGAAGAAGTCAAAAAAAAATTGTATCTTTGCAACGTTTTTCAACTTTTGAATCAGTTTCTCAGAGAGAACCATACATCATATAATGAATATATCAATATCAAAACAGCAACTTGCAGCCCTCCCTCCAGCACATTTTCCAGGTACGATAGTTGTGGTAGACACAGCAATAGCGGCCGAAAGCGCAGTGGAAGAACTGCGTAAAGCCAATTTGATAGGATTTGACACAGAGACGCGCCCTTCCTTCAAGAAGGGGCAAACCTATGATGTAGCTCTTCTGCAACTTTCATGTCCCGGCACTTGCTATCTCTTCCGACTCAATAAGATCGGCATGCCACCATCACTCAAAGATCTGCTTGAAGACCCTGACAAAACAAAGGTTGGACTTTCGATCCATGATGATTTTCGCAATCTCCATAAGACTTATGAGTTTGAGCCTGATGGATTTATTGAACTCCAAACTTTTGTGACCCAATGGAATATTATCGATAAAAGTCTGACGAAACTATACGGCATATTGTTTGGCAAACGACTTTCAAAAGCTCAAAGACTCTCAAATTGGGAGACGGAACAACTATCAGATTCCCAGCAACATTATGCTGCTCTGGATGCCTACGCCTGCACAAAGATATACTCATATCTTAATGAAGGCAATTTTGAACCGGGAAAATCTCCATATCAAATTGAACAACCATCATTGAATGATACGACCAATGAGAAAATATAAATATATATGGCTTCCGGCATTGCTTGCCATTTATTTTGCTTTCATGACAGTTTATTTCGGACTCGATCTGCTTTGGGCTGGTGAAACTCTAAGGTTTTGGGGCACAATCATAGCAGAAATGGCAGTGCTGATAGCCCTTGTGTTCTTTTTGAAAAAGAGAGAACGCCTGAGAGAGGAGCGAGAAAAAGACATAGAAAATAATTCCAAGAAAATTTCGAGATGATCTACGAAGAGACACTCAAAGCACTGGAAGAAGAAAAACGATTGAGAATAATTCCGGATGGTCTCGATGGTCTTGATCTCATAAGCAATGACTATATGTCGCTTGGAGCAAGACATTCTGAATTTTTCGAGGAATTTCGAAATCGTTTTGGCAACGCTCCAATGTCGGCATCTGCTTCAAGGCTTCTCCAGCGTCATCAAAAAGAGCACAATTCTCTTGAAAAAATGCTTGAAGCTTTGTATGGAAAAAAAATCCTTATTCTTAATTCCGGCTATCATGCCAATACAGGCGCATTGTCAGCATTATCAGTTCAAGGAACTCTAATAATCAGCGACAAACTAATCCATGCGTCGATGATTGACGGAATTAGGCTTGGACACGGAGACTCGGCTCGTTTTGCCCATAATAATCTGTCAATGCTTCGCAAAATACTTGACAAGAAAGCATCTCAATATAAGAATATAATAGTTGCAGTGGAATCAGTCTACAGCATGGATGGGGATTTAGCTCCACTCAAAGCTCTTGTGGAAATCAAGAAAGAGCATCCAAACGTTATGCTTTATGTAGATGAGGCGCATGCCTTTGGAGTATTTGGAGAAAAAGGGCTTGGACTTGCAGAGGAACTTGGTATTCTTTCAGATATTGATATTCTTATAGTTACTCTTGGAAAAGCAGCCGCAGGATATGGGGCGTTTATTGCAACATCAGCGAATTTACAGTCTTACCTTGTAAATTGCGCAAGAAGCTTTATTTTTTCCACTGCACTTCCCCCCTCGGTCGTGGCTTGGGACATGCTTATGATTGAGAAACTTATCGGCAAGTTTGAAGAGCGAAAACATTTGAGAGAATTGTATGAATGGTTTCGCAAGGAACTTGAAGCAATCACTGGGATGGAATGCCAAAGTCGAAGCCAGATCATACCTGTTCATGCAGGAAGTGCTTCCCGGGCTATTGAGATGGCACAGAAATTGAGGGAAGCAGGGATAGATGCTTTGCCCATACGCAGGCCGACAGTTGCTGCCGGGACTGAGAGGCTTCGATTATCACTGTCAGCGGATTTGACAAAAGAGGATTTGGTTAGAGTTTTGGGAATTATTAAGGTTTGCTTTTGACTTGACGGGGCGCATGCGGAGCATGCTTGCTTACGTT
>CAZCZX010000101.1:0-2777 GCA_964503095.1 uncultured Sangeribacter sp. | reverse complement strand
GTTTGCTTTTGACTTGACGGGGCGCATGCGGAGCATGCTTGCTTACGTTAGTTTGCTTTTGTGAGTATGTAGGAGACAGTGAATGCTATTTTTTATAAATGTGTAAGGTTAGGGAGCCGTCAGGGGTAAGAGTAGCATAAGAGAATGTTTTTATCCACTCTCCGAGCACTGTAAGATCGCATGTGTCGCTGAGCTTCAGTTGCTTCAAGATATGAAGATGGCCATAGATGAAATGGCTTATCTCCGGATGCTCTTCAAGATATTTTCTTGAGAATGATTCAAGTTGATCAAGAAGCGGATGCCATTCCTGACCAGCCTCACGTCCGGTTTCTCGGCTATGATGGCTCCATCTATAGGCGAATGGGACAGTCCAGCGAGGATGTATGGCAGAATAAAAGAATTGGCAAACCTTAGAGCGGAACATAGAGCGGATGAAGCGGAAACTCCAAGGGTGCTCACCTACCCCATCTCCATGAGCCATGAATATCTTTTTACCATATATTTCTTCCACAAGGCTGCCATCAATAACTCTGATTCCCAGTTCATTGGGAATATAATCAAAAATCCATATGTCATGATTGCCTATGAGCCATGTTATCTTGATTCCGGAATCAGATAATTCGGCAAGTTTACCAAAGAATCTAACAAAACCGCGAGGCACCACATATCGGTATTCATACCAATAATCAAGTATATCGCCTAAAAGATATATCGCCTCAGCATCATGCTTTATAGAGTCAAGGAAAGACACGACTCTTTTCTCCGCCTCATGGGAGTCGGGGAAATAAGGGGCACCAAGGTGCAAGTCGCTCAAGAAATATGTTTTCACAGGAATCCGAGTTCGAGTTTCGCCTCTTCCGACATCATGGACTGATCCCATACCGGATCGAATACCAGACGCAGATCCACTTTTTCCGGACCTTTGATGCTTACAAGCTTCTGACGCACATCTTCAAGGATGAAGTCAGCAGCCGGACAACTTGGAGCTGTCAGCGTCATATCCACATGTAGAGTCTTAGTGTCTACCTCATAGTCGATCTTGTATATCAAACCAAGGTCGTAGACATTGACCGGTATTTCAGGGTCAAAGACAGTGCGTAGCATTTCGATTGCTTTTTCCGTAATACGCAGTTCTTCTGCTGTCTTTTCTTCTATGCTGTTTTTTTCTTCTTTATTTTCCATTGTTAAGTGTTTTTATTATAGAAACAATTTCAAAAATGTAATTGTTTCTTAATTTTTGATACTTTGGACGCGTGAGGACGCATGCGGAGCATGCTTACTACTTTATCTTTTGACGCGTGAGGACGCACACGGAGTGTGCTTACTACTTTAACTTTTGACGCGCTTGGGCGCATGCGGAGCATGCTTTCCTACGTTCCTTGCTATGGTATTATTGGTTATGGATTTTCTTTAGTATTTTGATTAGTTTGCGTGCGAGGGTGCGGACTTGGTCGTCGGAAACAGCGAGATAAGGGGGCATTAGGTAAGCGTTATGGGCAAATGGACGAATCCAGACACCCTCTTCCACACACATCTTTTGAAACTCTCCAAGCCATGTGATGTATTCGTGAAGTTCGATTACGCCAATACCTCCAAGCACACGCACTTCCTTTACGAATGGAAGTTCCGCTGCAGGAGCCAATTCCTCATTAAGAATCGATTCAATCTTTTCGATTCTTTGCTTCCATGGACTTTCGAGAAGCAGGCGTGTGCTGGCTAAAGCCACAGCACATGCCAAGGGATTTCCCATAAATGTCGGACCATGCATGATGCAGCCCGCTTCGCTTGAGGAAATCATCTCAGCGACTTTTTCAGAAGTGGCAACAGCAGAGAATGTCATGTAGCCACCGGTAAGTGCTTTCCCTATAAGCATTATGTCGGGTTCTACACGTGCATGTTCCCAAGCAAATAATTTTCCTGTGCGCCCGAATCCGGTAGCAATTTCGTCAAAAATAAGCAAAATGCCACGAGCATCGCATTCTTTTCGGAGTTCTCGGAGATATTGTGGATGGTAGAAACGCATTCCACCTGCACCTTGCACAATCGGTTCAAGAATGACAGCTGCTATTGTATCGCCATGCTCGTCAAGAAGGTCACGCATTGACTCGAAATCTTTAGGATCCCATTTATCATGAAACCCACATTGAGGGGCATCAGCAAAAAAACGGACTGGCAACGCAGGACCGAAAGCTCCATGCATTCCCGTCACTGGATCACAGACCGACATGGCATTCCATGTGTCGCCATGATATCCACTTTTAATTGTAGCAAAATTTGTTCGCTTTGGATCGTTTTGTGCTTGAACTGCCATTTTCATTGCCACTTCTGTAGCCACAGAACCGGAATCTGCATAAAATATGCGATTCATTGAGGGTGGCAGTATATCAAGAAGGAGTTTTCCAAGTTCTATGGCAGGTTGATGGGTCAAGCCTCCAAACATAACATGGCTCATCTTAGCTGTCTGGTCAGCAATTGCCTTATTTAGCACCGGATGATTATAACCATGGATGACACACCACCATGAAGACATGCCGTCTATCAATTCCTTGCCGTCTTCCAGAGTAATTATCGCGCCCTCTGCGTGATCCACTTTATATGTGGGAAGAGGGTCATGCGTTGACGTATATGGATGCCAGAGATGATCTCTGTCGAAACTATCATCAATCATAATTGTAATGCATAATTCATAATTCATAATGCATAATTGGCTTTGTGCAATCCAATATGCTTTAATGAAAATATGAAAATTGTATTTTTTACTTCGTTGTTTATTTAAG
>CAZCZX010000100.1:7606-9892 GCA_964503095.1 uncultured Sangeribacter sp. | reverse complement strand
GCACGATAAACTGGTCGGTACACCAATACCAGAAACCGATTACTGCAGATCCGATTAATGCTCCCAACCATGGATATTGTGGGTCGCGGTTGTCGCGGATTAGATTGACCATGGAATCTCCATATTCATTCACCTTCACTTCTGAGCAGATTCTCATCATCTCATCCCAACCGCCAAGTTCCTTAAGACCGAGAACAAGGATGATCAAAGATCCTAAAAGTAGGATAGGGGTCTGAAGCACTGATGTATACAGCACTGATTTCATACCTCCAAAGATAGTGTAGAGTGCTGTGATAAGCACGAGGCCGATTGCAGCAATCCAGAAGAAGTCAATGCCCCAAAGACTCTCGATGCCAAACACTTGCTGGAATACGAGGCCGCCTGCATAAACTGTAACTGCAACCTTAGTAAGCACATAGCTGATAAGGGAGATCACTGAGAGGATGGTGCGTGATGCCGGGTTGTAACGCTTTTCGAGGAATTCCGGCATAGTGATCACCATTGAGCGAGAGTAGAAAGGCACGAATACCCAACCCAATAGAAGAATCATCCAGCCCTGAATCTCCCAGTGCGCCATTGCCATACCGCTTGATGCACCCGAGCCGGCAAGGCCGATAAGGTGTTCTGATCCGATGTTTGATGCAAAGATTGATGCACCAATTGCAATCCATGTGGCGTCTTTTCCGCCAAGGAAGTAGTCGCCGGCATTGTCTTGCTTTTGCTTCATCACCCAAAGGATAATGCCAATCAATGCCAATGCAAATATCGCGACTACAATCCAGTCTAATACTGCCATGTTAGTTTTTGGTTTATTAAGTTGTTATGTTGTTTGGTTGTGAGGTTGGCAGAGAACTCTGAGATCTCAGAGTGCTCTGATTTAATTATGCATTATGAATTATGCATTATTCTGCAGCTGTCGAGAACTTAAATACGCAGTGGCTCGAGTAAGTCTCCCCTGGGTTGAGCCATGCTGATGGCCATTCAGGCTTGTTGGGGGTGTCTGGATATTTCTGAGTCTCAAGGCAGATGCCGGTGCGCTGCTTGTAGACAATCCCCTTCTTGCCAGTCACTGTGCCATCAAGGAAGTTGCCTGAATACACCTGGATTCCGGGCTCGTTGGTATAGACGTCAAGTTGGATGCCTGTCGCTGGTGAATACAGAGTGGCTGCCACCTGGCTGTCATCGCCGGCTGCATCAAGCACCCAGTTATGGTCATATCCATTGCCATTCTTAAGCTGCTCGAAGTCAAACTTCTCTATGTCTTCTCCCACCACCTTGGCTACTGTGAAATCCATCGGGGTGTCCTTAACTTCAAGGATCTCTCCAGTTGTCATGTAAGTGGAATCTACAGGAGTGTAGCGCGCTGCATTCACTGTCAAGATATTATTGGTGATTGGCTCGTTCGGGTCTCCGTTAAGATTAAAATAGGAGTGGTTTGTCATATTGATGACAGTCTTCTTGTCAGTGGTTGCCTTATAGTCGATGTCTATAGCATTGTCGCTCAGTAGTGTATAAGTTACAGTTGCCTTAACATTGCCAGGGAAATTGTTGTCGCCGTCAGGGCTGTCCATAGTCAATACCAGTGTTGAGTCATTAAGTTGATTTGCCTCATACACTTTATATTGCCATCCCGTTGGCCCACCATGCAGACAATGTCCGAAATTGTTCTGGGGCAGTTGGATAGTATCTCCATCCACTACGATCTTGCCTTGGTTGATGCGGTTGGCATAGCGTCCGATGGATGCTCCGAAATCAGTCTGGTTGTTCTCCGGGAAGTAAGCCTGCACGCTGTCGAAGCCAAGCACTACATCCTTGAAATCACCATTTCGGTCCGGCACCATGATTGATACGATGCGTCCGCCGAAATTAGTGACACACACCTCCATGCCATTAGCATTTTTAAGAGTATAGAGTGCTGTTGTTTTCCCCTCATATTCACTCACGAAGTTTTGTGGATCAAGTCCCGACAGTGTTGTCTGGGACGCCTCCTTAGTGTTGCAGGCCGCCAGTGTCATCAGCACTCCTGCTCCTAACATAAATGTTCTTGTTGCTTTAATCATGATATTATATGTTAATTTAGTTGTCAATTATTATAAATTGTTATAGTTGTAAGGTCCTCAAAGTCCTTATCAAATTCAGAATTCTCAATTCTCAATTAAAAAAGAATTCTAAATTAGATTTTAAGTGTAAAAACTACACTTTTTCCTTTCGGCCGTAAAATTACTACATCCCTCCCTTATATCCAAATAATTTCATATGTTCTATAACATATTTCTATCCCTAACC
>CAZCZX010000100.1:0-7506 GCA_964503095.1 uncultured Sangeribacter sp. | reverse complement strand
GTTTGTTTAGGTGTGAGAGCCATCCAAATCCCCATTTCAAAGTCCTGGTTTGTTTAGGTGTGAGAGCCTTAGGCTCGAATGCATCCACTTTCCGTAAAAATCCGGTCATTCTTAGCTTTGGAGCCGCAAATCTCTTAAAAATTGTTGAAATTTTTTAAACTATCGAAAATCGCGAATTGTTACATTCAATATAGACTATATCTAAGCCATCCATATGCAGCATCAAGATAACCCCAACACTAATCCCCCTGCCGACAGCGCAGAGGAGCAAGCAAGGCCTGAAGGTAAGAAGCCGAAACGTCATCTTATCCGCAGTCCATGGCTCCGTATTCCTCTGAAGGTGCTCGGAGTCCTGATTATTATCATCCTTCTCATCCCCGTGCTTCTTTATATCCCTCCGGTTCAAGATTTTGCTGTCAAGACTGCTACTAAGATGGTTGGGGAAAAGACAGGTATGAAGATTGGTATCGAAAAACTCCGTCTCAAGTTCCCGGTAAATCTGTCTCTCTCAGGTGTCAGTGTAATAGAAGCCACAGGCGACACTATGGTTCTCGCCCGCGAGGCTATTGTCGATGTGAAACTCATGCCTCTCCTTTCTCTTGATGTCCAAATCAAGCGCCTAAAACTTCGCGACGGTTATTATCGCATGCTTTCTCCCGACTCCTCAATGCTCATGACTATAAAAGCCGGACTCCTCGAAGTCGACGACAAGTCAAGCGCTGATATCCGCACAAGCACTATCTCCCTCAATGAAGCAAAGCTGCGCGATGGAGAAGTTGTGCTTAACATGGACGTATGGAAGTCGCAACCGACTCCACAAGACACGACTTCCACTCCTTTTTATATTACAGCCAATAGGCTCAACATCGAGAACATGACTTTCTTGATGACGATGCTCCCAACTATTGACACTCTAAAGTTTCAGACTTCCAGACTTGTTCTCGAAGATGGTGTAGTTGACCTCAGAGAAAATGTGATTCGCATGTCTGATGTCACTGCCTCTCATGGAGAGGCTCTCATGCTTTCCCCTTCTCTTGAATATGTGAATACTCACCCTGCTCTTCCTGTTGATTCCACTGCTCCCTCTTCTCCCCCTATTACCGTGGTGGCCGACCGTATCTCGCTCACAGATTTCAATGCCCGTTATGCCGTGCAAGATTCCCCGGTAGTCAGCGGTTTTGACTCAAACGACATACGTGTCTCAGGTCTGGACATCGAACTTCAAGATTTCTACAATAGGGCCATAAATATCAGTCTTCCTATCACTTATTTGAAGGGCATGGAACAGTGTGGACTCACTATCACCGAGGGAAAAGGTACTTTCTCTATGGATTCCACAGGAATGATGCTTCGCGATTTCGACATCCGCACTCCATTTTCGCATGTCGAAGCCACTGCCGCGCTCCCAAATGCCCTTCTGGAGTTTCTTCCCTCAGCACTCCTCGACGTCAATATCAATGCAAGCCTTGGCATGCAGGATATAAATAATTTCATGCCCGACTTAAAGACTTACACTTCGGCAATTCCTGACGTGACTCCGCTCAATGCCATTGTCAAGGCTAACGGTGAACTCGGAAATGCCGACATAAGTCAGTTTGATGTGGCTCTCCCGGGCATTCTTTCCCTCAGGGCTAATGGAAAAGCCCAAAATGCTCTGAATTTAAAGGAACTTGTGGCTAATCTCAAATTTGATGGTGAGCTCTCGCGTCCCTCTGTCATCAAAAAATTCGTAGATCTCGACGGAATTAACATCCCTACACTAAACATTGCAGGCACGGCCTCAGCAAACAAGGAAAATTATGCAGCCGACTTCAAATTGACTACTCCTGTCGGTAGGCTCGCTGCTGCGGGACATGTCGGAATGAACTCGGAGCGTTACGACGTAAAGGCTTCTGTCAATAGCCTTAATGTAGGCTCATTTATCGGCGACAAGACAATCGGCCCTGTTACGGCTTCTCTCTCTGCATCAGGTGCGGGCTTCAATCCTGAGAAGAAGGGTGCCCACACTGATATCCGTCTCGATTTGGCAAGTGCTATCTACAATGGTCATGCCATTAAAGACATTACTCTCTTCGCCAACCTTCGTGATGAAGATTTCTCTATCAAGGCTAATTCCCCAAATCCTCTGCTCGCTTTCGACATAACCGGAAGCGGAAAGATTTCCGACAATTATTATGCGGCTAATGTGGAGGCTGACATTCACAATGTGGATCTCAAAGCCCTCGGCTTTTCTGAAACCCTTAACTATGGTGGTGCCCGCATTCTTCTAAATGGAAACGCATCTCCTCATACTTGGCTCTATGATGTGGATCTCCATGCCGAGAATATTGATTGGCATATGCCCGATCAAGATATCAATATCCCCGACGGAATCGACCTTAATTTCGTCTCTACTTCATCCGACACTCGCTGTGCCATCGGGGCAAAGGGTACGTCTGTTAAGTTCTTATCCTCTTCCGGACTAAAGCCCCTCATCGACAGTTTCTCGGAAGTCGCTGCGATGATTCCGAAGTTCATAAAAGACCGTAGTCTCGATGTGGAGGCTTTGGAGTCCAAGCTCCCCCCATTCACCCTCTCTGCTAATGTCGAGGGGTCTGGTATCGCTTCCGATTTCCTTGCCCCAAGTGGTATGGGATTCAAATCTTTTAATCTCAATTTGTCAAAAGATTCTATCATAGATGGAAATGCTATCCTAAATTCGCTTTCTACCGAGTCGATGCGTATTGATACCATCACTCTCGATCTGAAATCTCGTGGCAAACTGCTCGACTATGTGGTGCATATGGGAAATCGCCCCGGCACTTTAGATGAGTTCGCTAACGTGAGGATGAGTGGGTATCTTGGTGAAAATCGTCTTTCCGCTTTTCTTCAGCAGCGTAATATCAAGGAGAAGATGGGCTATCGTCTTGGTTTCACCGCATCTGTTGCCGATTCTGTGGTATCGGTGCGTTTCACCCCTCTAAAGGCCACAATCGCATATCTCCCCTGGACATTTAATCTCGACAATTACGTCGATTATACCATCACAAGCCGAAAACTTAATGCCAATCTTGAGGCAAGCAGCGAGCAGAGCAGTATCCTTCTTCGCACTGAAAAGAACGAGAAAGGGCAAGACAATCTTCACCTCAACCTGAAGAATATCAAGGTGGAAGATTTCTTGCAGATGGCTCTCAATGCGCCTCCGGTCAAGGCTAATGTGAATTCCGACATTAATGTGCGCTACAATGGCAAGGCTCTCGTAGGAAAAGGAACTCTCGATATCAGCGACTTCTATTATGAGAAGAAGCGTGTAGGCGATTTCAATTTCACTTTGGCTGCCGGCATGGGCAATAAAGGAAAAAGTGCAGGTAAGGTTGGCCTCCTTATTGATGGTGCCGAGGCTGCTGCCGTGCAGTTTGTGCTTGCCCCTGACTCTGTAAATCCTGATCAAGGTATGGTGGCTGAACGCCTGAAATTGGTGCTTACTAAGTTCCCATTGTCTATCGCTAATCCGTTTATGCCTCCTCAGACCATGAAACTGACCGGTGCTATTAATGGAGATATGAGCCTTAGCGGTAGTTTCTCAGCTCCTTTGCTCAATGGCAGTATGTCATGCGATTCAGTTGGATTGTATGTGAATATGCTCGGCACTACTTTCCGCTTCGATCGCGACCCTATCACCGTCACCGACAATGTCCTTGATTTCCATGAGTTTGATATCTTCGCAGTTAATAATAATCCTCTAAAGTTGATGGGTACGGTAGATGCCACTAAGTTTAGCGACATTAAATTGAATTTGGCTGCTAAGGCCAACAATATGCAACTTGTTGGCAACAACAACTACAATGCTGATGTCAACGGAAAACTTTTCGTAGATCTCGATGCCACCGTCACAGGCTCTACGTCGATCATGAACGTAGATGCCAGTCTCAATGTGCTCCCTACGACTGATGTCATCTATAATCTCGTCACCACTTCTGATGCCCTCCCCGGTTCTCAGGGTGCCGACGGTGTGGTGAAGTTTGTCAATTTCTCCGATTCTACACAAGTGGCTAAGGCCGACTCTCTTGCTTCTTCTCTCGCTATGAGAATTAATGCTAATGCCACTATCTCGCAAGGCACACAAGTCACTGTTAATATCGGTATGCCCGGTAAGAGTGCCGGAAAAGTAGAGTGTAATCCTTCCGGTTCTCTCAACTACTTCCAAAACTATGTTGGCGACATGAAACTCAATGGCACTCTCTACACCGGTAGCGGATATGTCAATTACAATATCCCTGTCATTGGTAAGAAAGGTTTCAATTTTGATTCCAATAGCCATGTCACTTGGAGTGGCGACATTATGAATCCGAGTCTCGCAGTGACTGCTACTGATCAAGTGAAGGCAAGCATTCAGACAAGTGGTAATACTCGTCTGGTCAATTTCATTGTGACTCTCAAAATAGGCAATAATCTCTCCGCTCCTTCAGTGGTGTTCGATCTCGCTACCGACGACGACCTGAGCATTAGCAATGAACTTCAGTCCATGACCGCTGAGCAGCGCCAACAGCAGGCTATGAATCTATTGCTCACTGGTATGTACACTGGCCCCGGCTCTAAGTCGGTCGGCATGGGAGTTGGAGCAAATACTCTCTATAGCTACCTCACTTCCCAACTCAACTCATTCCTTGCCGACAACGTTAAGGGCGTCGACATAAGTCTTGGGGTCGACCAGTATCAGACTGGCGTAGATGGTGATATGTCTACTAATACTTCATATTCTTATCAAGTGTCTAAATCTCTTATCAACAATAGGTTTAAGATTATTGTTGGTGGCAATTACTCCACTGATGCTTCTGCCGATGAAAACTTCCAGCAGAATCTAATCAGCGACATCGCTTTTGAATATATTCTTAAGCAGACCAATAATATGAGTCTTAATGCCCGACTCTTCCGCCATACCGGATATGAAAGTGTACTCGAGGGCGAGATCACGGAGACTGGTGTGGGTATGTCTTTGAAGCGACGGCTCGCTTATTTCTCAGAACTCACCAATTTTGGATTCGGTAAGAAGAAAAAGAAGGATATTAATTCGGTCGTCTCTCCACCGGCCTCTAACGACTCAACTCTAAATGTGAAGAACATAGAGGGTGCTCATGCCGACTCTATCAAGGCTATCACAAGAAAGGAGGAAGGATATGAAAAATAATCGCTCTCTGCGCTCATTCAGGGGTGCTTCCGCTTTGCTCGTTGCTGCTTTTCTTCTTTTGCTGATTGCCGCTGCTTGCAGCACTACCAGGCGTCTCGGCGAAGATGAGGTGCTATATACCGGAATGAAAGTCAAAATCAATCCTACTGGCGAGGAAAAACTTCCTGATGCTCTTGTGTCGGAACTTAAGAGTGCCGTCGATGTTAAGCCTAACAATGCGCTTCCATTCATCACTCCCTATATGCGCTATCCCTTCCCCTATGGCCTTTGGGTATATAATTATTGGAATGATTCAGCCAAGGGTGTCTATGGTTGGCTTTATCGTAAACTTGTAGAGCAGCCTGTACTCGTCTCAAGTGTTAAAGCTCCCCAGCGCATGAAGATGCTTGAGCAGATTCTTGCCGACAACGGTTATTTCGGGTCTACCGCAACTTATGAGGAAGTCCCTAACAAAAAAGATCCCAAGAAGGCGTCCATGTCTTACACCATAGATGTCTCTTCCCCTTATCGTATCGATTCTATTGAATATTTCAATCGTCCGGCCGACCCTCTGAAAAATTTCATCGATTCGCTGGCTCGTAAGAGTGTGTGGTTTCAAAAAGGCTCCATATTCTGTGTAGATTCTCTCTCTTCTTTGAGGGTGGACATTGCTAATAATCTGCGCAACCGTGGCTATTATTACTTCCGTCCGGATTATATAGAGTTTTTGGCTGACACTTTCCTGACTCCCCACGCGGTAGCCATACGTCTTAATTTGGCTGATAATCTTCCCGAACCTGCCGTATTGCGATATAAGACACGCAATATAGTGACCATTCTGGAAAGAAATGAGGCTTACGATCCCGGCACTCCCGACACTCTTCACACCGATAGAGGAGAACTGATCGTCATGCAGCCCCAGCGTCTGAGAAAAAAACTTATCCCTGAGTGCATCACTTTTAGAAAAGGAAAGATTTTCTCCGTGCGTGATATGGACCGCACTCAGACTCGACTTGCTCGCCTCGGAATCTTCTCAACCATTCAAATCCAACCCGTATTGGCAGATACTTCATCCCGCGACCCGCTTATGGATGTCTATATCAGTTGCCGCTACGACCGTCCGATGGAGGTGTCGCTCGAAGTCAATGCCACTTCAAAGTCTAATTCTTACATCGGTCCTGGCTTGATTGGCTCGTTCACCCACAATAATCTGTTTGGTGGTGGTGAAAAGTTGTCTGTGTCTCTCAATGCCGACTATGAATGGCAGACAGGACGCGACCGCTCCAACGTCTTCAATTCTTATGAATTCGGTCTGCAAGGTTCGCTCGCTTTCCCTCGTCTGCTCGCACCTAAATTCATTCCAAGGTCGAAGCGCGACCTTAACTGGACCACTGTCACCCTTGGAGGGTCTGTGCTAAATCGCCCTAAATACTTTATGATGGCGGAATATAATATGGGCATCACCTACGAGTGGCGTGCTTCCCGATATTCTGTCAATTCGTTTACTCCGTTCAAACTTACATACAATAAGCTTATTCACACCACTGAGTCATTCGACTCCGTAATGGCGATGAACCCTGCTGTCGCACTCAGTTTTGAGAGCCGGTTTATTCCGCAACTTAGCTATACTTACACCTACGACCGATGGTTTGAACGTGAACACAACAATGAATTGACTTTCACCGCTACTTTTACCGAAGCTGGCAATATCTTCGATGGCATTTATAGTCTTGCTAAGGTAAAAGGTGAGAAGAAACTGTTTGGCACTCCTTTCTCTCAGTTCGTAAAGGGGCAGGTGCAACTCGTATGGAATCGGCGCCTCTTCCCCAAGCAAGACCAGTGGATAGTCTCCCGAGTCCTGATTGGAGCCGCTCATGCCTATGGAAACTCAAAAGAGGTTCCATATTCCGAGCAGTTCTATATCGGCGGTGCTAACTCAATTCGAGCCTTTACAGTCCGCTCAATTGGCCCCGGTAGCTACCGTGCCCCTCGCGATCTCGTGAATGGTTATTTCGACCAGACAGGTACCTTTAAATTTGAGTTAAATTCGGAATACCGTTTCCCATTATTAGGTGACCTTCACGGTGCAGCTTTCATAGATGCCGGAAATATATGGTTGCTGAAAAAAGACCCACTGCGACCCGGTGGTCAACTCGAAGCCAAGACTTTCCTTAAAGACATTGCTCTCGGCACTGGTGTGGGTCTTCGCTATGACCTCGGTATGATGGTGGTCCGTCTCGACCTCGGCTATGGTCTCCACACTCCATACAGTAACGGCACCCCCCACTACTTCAACGTCCGCTTCAAAGACGCCTTCGCCCTCCACCTCGCCCTCGGCTACCCCTTCTAAAATAACGTAA
>CAZCZX010000099.1:6699-9929 GCA_964503095.1 uncultured Sangeribacter sp. | reverse complement strand
GCCACTCCAAGTTCTAAAATTCGGTCGCCAATGGTCTCCATAAGGTTGATGGCTTGCTCCACGCCATCTTTGTCAAATCTGAAAAAGTGGTAAGCACCTCTATTGAGTCCTGCCTCACCGGCTTTCTGATGGTTGATGATGAAACTCTTGTCTTTGAAAGAGACTCCCTCGGTGGCTTTCATCCAGACGAAGTCGATGCCATTGGCCGCCGCTTTCTTGAAATTCACATCTCCATTGTGAGAAGAGATATCAATGCCTCCGATAGAATATTTTTCTCTATCTACGTAAGGAGGAGAAGTGCGGAAATGGACCCAAGCCGCGTAAGCAGCCCACACTAAAAGCGCCCCTGCCAAAAGGAAACAGAGAAAACTAAATATATCGTTCTTTCGGGTATTGATGTCGGCAAGTATTTTCATTCCTCTTACAAAATTAGTAACATTTCCGAATGTTTCCAAATTGAGAGGCATAAAAAAACAATAAATTCCAAAAAAATTATTAATTTTGTAGTCTGAAATTATGGGAGAAGCAATATATCATATATTAGTGATAGTAGTTGCGCTTGTGGGGCTATTCCGCGGGTTCAACTCTGGTTTACTACGCCAAATGTCGGATGTGCTTGGATTTGTCTTCGGCATAGTGGCAGCGCGTGCGTTAGGCCCGGACTTTGCCGCATGGCTTTCCGGATGGTTTCCTCAGCTATATCATCCGGTAGCCAAGACCTTTTTTTTCTCAACCTTAGCTTATGGCATCATCTGGAGTCTCTGTCTGCTGCTCTTTTCTCTGTTTACCGGAATCCTGAATTATATATTAGGGTTTATTAGGGTAGGAGTGATGAACTCTCTTGCCGGAGCAGTGTTTTCACTATTGAAATATTTGATGTTTCTCTCGATCCTCTTCGACATTGCATTGTGTCGGCCCTTTGAGTCGCCGTTGATGCATTGTGCGAGGCATGATGATGGAAACCTCGTAGACTGTGTGATACGTCTTGCCCCGGAGGTGCTTGGAAGCATGTCGGCAGAAGATTATGTGCTAAAGGTGCAGCTATGGGAGGCAAAGAGTATTAGTTAAAACGTAAAACTTCATAAACAAGAATAAGATATGCTATCAGTAAGAGATCTTCATGCGGAAATTGACGGCAAGGAAATCCTCCGGGGCCTCAACCTTGATGTAAAGCCTGGAGAGGTGCACGCAATAATGGGTCCTAACGGATCAGGAAAATCAACCCTTTCAATGGTGCTTGCAGGGAATCCAGCCTATACAGTGACTTCAGGCGAGGTGACATTCATGGGAAAGGATCTTCTAAATATGACTCCTGATGTTAGAAGCCATGAGGGGCTGTTCCTCGGTTTCCAATACCCGGTGGAGATTCCCGGGGTGTCAATGGTCAATTTTATGAGGGCTGCTGTAAATGCCAAAAGAAAATTTTTAGGCGAGCCCCCTATGGGAGCCTCAGATTTCCTAAAGCTAATGCGCGAAAAGCGAGCAATAGTGGAACTTGACAATAAATTGGCTTCTCGCAGTGTCAACGAAGGATTTTCCGGAGGCGAGAAAAAACGCAATGAGATATTTCAGATGGCTGTGCTTGAGCCGAAATTGGCTATTCTTGACGAAACGGACTCCGGCCTGGATGTAGATGCTCTCCGGATCGTGGCAGAGGGAGTCAACAAACTTCGTACTCCTGAAAATTCAGCCATTGTGATTACTCACTATCAGCGTCTTCTCGACTATATTAAGCCCGACGTGATTCATGTGCTTTATAAAGGGCGCATCGTCTACACCGGAGGACCGGAACTTGCGCTTGAAATTGAAGAGAAGGGTTACGATTGGATCAAGGCGGATGTTGACGGTCAAGATGCAATAAAAGGGGAGGCATAAAGATGGGAGCCGTAGATCAATATTTAAATCTTTGGAAAGAGCATCATGCCTTGGTGGATGCCAATGCTCCTGAGGCACTCAACCGACTGCGTACTTGGGCTGAGACATCGCTTGAGAAGCATGGGTTTCCCACAATGAAGGCTGAAAATTATCAGCATACTGATATAGAGAAGATACTTTCTCCCGATTATGGCATAAATATTGGGAGAGTGCGAATCAATGTGAATCCTGCTGAGACATTCCGTTGCGATGTGCCGATGCTTTCTACATCTTTGTTTCTTGTGGTCAACGATTCATTTGCTGAGACTGCAGGATGCCGAGATCATTTGCCCGAAGGGGTAGAGGTGTCATCGTTGGCATCATATGCACGGAAAAATCCTGAATTTGTTGAGGCCTATTACGGCAAGGTAGCCGATATTTCGAATCCTATTGTGGCTCTCAACACATTGTTTTGTCAGGATGGTGTGGTGATCCATGTGAAAAAGGGAGTGAAAGTTGAGCCTACTATCCAATTAGTGAATATTTTCAACAATA
Organism: uncultured Sangeribacter sp.; assembly: GCA_964503095.1. Classification (GTDB taxonomy): domain Bacteria; phylum Bacteroidota; class Bacteroidia; order Bacteroidales; family Muribaculaceae; genus Lepagella. The sequence continues at coordinate 7,520 of CAZCZX010000099.1, read as the reverse complement.
ATGAGCCTCTGCTTGCCGCGAGAAGGGTGCTAATTGTGATGGAGGAGGATTCTGAAGCTAAAGTGCTTTTCTGCGACCATACTCAGACTCCTGAAGTAGATTTTTGCTCTGTTCAAGTAGTGGAAATTGTGGCTGGAGAAAGGAGCCGTCTTGACTTTTATGATCTTGAAGAAAGCACACAACGCACATCCCGTCTCTCTTCTCTATGGATGAGACAGGAAGCAGATTCTGAAGTGCTCCTTGACTCAATGACTCTCTATAATGGCACGACGCGAAATGAATTTTATACTAAGTTTGCCGGGCGACATGCGCGCTTGCGTATGCTCGGAATGGGAATAGAAGATGAATCGCGAAGGCTTGATACCTATTCGAGGATTTCTCATGATGTGCCGGAATGCAACACCGATGAACTGTTTAAATACGTGGTTGACGACAGTGCAGTAGGCGCGTTTGCCGGACTTATCTATGTGGCTGAAGGAGCTATGAAGACAGAAGCATATCAGTCAAATCGCAACTTGGTAGGTTCAGACACTGCAAAGATGCACTCCAAACCGCAGCTTGAAATCTATAATGATGACGTGAAATGCTCTCACGGCACGGCTATTGGTCAACTCGATGAGAAGCAACTGTTCTATATGATGACCCGTGGCATTTCGGAAGATCAAGCACGACTTATGCTGAAGCAGGCATTTATGTCTGATGTCATAGACGGGATTTCACTTTCCCCGCTTCGCGATAGGCTGAAACTGATGGTGGAGCGACGCTTTGCAGGGGAGAAGACAGCTTGCGCTTCATGTCCGGTGGGGTGTAATGATAAATGA
>CAZCZX010000099.1:0-6599 GCA_964503095.1 uncultured Sangeribacter sp. | reverse complement strand
ATTTTCACTCGTGGCACAACAGAAGGTATCAATCTTGTAGCGTCTTCATTCGGCTCTTTATTTCCAGAAAATGGTGAGATTATCCTCACCGTGATGGAGCATCACGCAAATATTGTTCCATGGCAGTTGCTCCAAAGCCGACGTCCTGATCTGAAAATTAGGGTGGTGGATATAGACGATAGAGGAGAACTTCTCCTGGATCAATATCGGTCTCTATTCAACGAGCACACCTGTATGGCTTCATTTTGCCATGTCTCAAATGTGCTTGGCACAGTCAATCCTGTCAAGGATATGATAGAATATGCACACAGTAAGGGGGTTCCTGTGCTCGTGGATGGTGCACAGGCCGTTCCGCATATGCAGATCAATGTCAAAGACCTTGATTGCGATTTTTATGTGTTTTCCTCCCATAAGATGTATGGGCCTACAGGGATTGGAGTATTATATGGCAAAAAGGAGCATTTGCTTCGTATGCCCCCTTATCAAGGAGGAGGAGAGATGATAGCACATGTTAGTTTTGATGGGACGACATTTGCTGACCTTCCTTACAAATTTGAAGCCGGCACTCCGGATTATGTGGGTATTGGTTCTTTCCCAAAGGCTCTTGATTTTATGCAGGAGATCGGTTTAGAAAATATAGCCGCCCATGAGCATGAGTTGATGGAATATGCAGAGGCAAAGATGAGGGAGATTCCCGGTATGCGGATATTTGGGAATGCTCCTCATAAGAGCGCTGTGATATCTTTCCTTGTTGGCGATATTCATCATTATGATATGGGTATGCTTCTTGACAAACTCGGCGTAGAAGTGCGCACCGGGCATCATTGTGCTCAGCCTTTGATGCAGCGTCTGGGCATTTCCGGAACAGTTCGAGCCTCTTTTGCTGCTTACAATACTAAGGAGGAAGTGGATGCCTTCATCTTGGCACTGAAAAGAGTGATTCCTATATTGAGTTGATTCTTTTTTTGAAGGAGATTGGGGATTATTTGGCTAATTGGGCTAATAAGTCCTATTGGTCCAATTTGTCTAATTAGTCTAATTGGGGAGAATAAGTTTTAACATATGTTAAAATTTAATGAATTTGAAACAATTTTGCAATCTGAAATGTTTAAAAATCATAAAGAAGATAGATTTTTGTTCATTAAGCAAAACTGATGGACTCATTGAAATAAGTACATCAGATTAAAAAGGGTCAATCGTGAGATTGACCCTTTTTATTTTTGAATTTTCACTGTCGAAAGTTGAAGGTTATTTTTTTTCGTCGGCATCGGAAAATTTGTTGGGGAAATTCCAATGTTGGCGTGGTTTGATCATCGCGTAGATTATCATCCCTATGCCGAGAAGAATAAACGGTATGCTCAGCAACTGACCTTGATCGATGCCCCAGTCGGCACGCATCTGCACTTCCCATGGCACCTGGACATTCTTCACATATTCTATCAGGAAGCGGCTTCCGAATGTCACAAGGAAGAAGATTCCAGTCATAAGCCAAGGGCGCTCCTCTGCATTTTTCTTCCAATACATCCACATCAGAAGGGCAAAGAGAAGAAGATAGCAACCGGCTTCATATAATTGAGTCGGATGGCAAGGAAGAGTCTCTCCATTGCGAACGAAAATGAATCCCCAAGGCATATCTGTGGGACCTCCATATATCTCAGAGTTAAAGAGGTTGCCAAGACGTATCAGGCACCCTGTAAGGGCAATAGGAGCCACTATCTTGTCGAGAACCCAACTCATCGATTTGTGGGTCACAAGTCGGCTATAGATCCATATTCCTATGAATATTGCGATTGTGCCTCCATGGCTGGCGAGTCCTCCGTTCCAAACCTTTAGGATTTCTCCGGGATGGGCAGAATAGTAATCCCATTCATAGAAGAATACATGCCCTAATCTTGCTCCGACAATTGTGCATACCACAAGATATGTAAGGAGGCTCCCGAGCCATTTTTCGGGAGCTCCTTCATGTTTGAACATCGCAGCCACTATCTGGTAGCCGATAAAGAAACCGGTCACGAACATCAATCCATACCATCTCACGGCAAAAGGGCCGATGGAGAATAGAATAGGATCGGCGTTCCAAGTCACGAATCCAAGCATACGCAAAATTGATTATTTTCCAACTATTGCTGCAGTGTCTTGAGCAATCATCAGTTCCTCGTCAGTAGGAATTACTACAACGTGGATCTTTGAATCAGCACCGGAGATTTCCACTTCCTCGCCACGGGTCTTGTTGGCTTCTTCGTTGAAAGTCACTCCAAGGTAAGCGAGTTTCTTGCAGATTTTCTCGCGAGTGCTAATTTGGTTCTCACCAACACCGCCAGTGAATACGATGATGTCTGCACCCCCAAGCACAGCAGTGTAAGCCCCGATATATTTGAGGATTCGGTATTCATACATTTCCAAAGCCAGGCGAGCGCGGTCGTTGCCTGCTTTGATTCCAGCTTCGATGTCGCGCATGTCGTTGCTGATGCCGCTGACTCCAGCCACGCCGCTCTTCTTGTTGATGAGGTTCATCACGCCGTCGGCGTCAAGGTTCATCTCTTTCATGAGATATACGAGAGCACCGGGATCTACATCGCCAACTCGTGTGCCCATCATGAGTCCTTCTGTAGGAGTAAGACCCATTGAAGTGTCGACGCACTTGCCATCTTTTATGGCTGCGATGCTTCCGCCATTGCCGATGTGGCAAGTGATGATGCGCTGTTTGTCATAGTCAAGGCCGAGGAACTCGCAAGCGCGTTTGCTCACATATCGGTGGCTTGTTCCGTGGAATCCATAGCGACGTACACCGTACTTCTCATAAGTCTCATAAGGTAGGGCATACATATAAGCGTAGTCGGGCATTGTCTGGTGGAAGGCAGTGTCAAACACTGCTACCTGAGGAACGCTTGGAATCAGCTCCGTCACAGCCTCTATGCCGGCAATATTTGCAGGGTTGTGGAGAGGAGCCACAGTATAGCATTCCTTTACTTTCTCAATTACTTCAGGAGTGATGAGGACAGACTTGTTGAACTTGTCCATTCCGTGCACTACGCGATGGCCAACAGCGTCAATTTCATCGAAACTCTTGATCACACCATCTTTTGGATCTGTGAGAACTTTGATTACATTTTCAACGGCTGCCTTTGCATCAGGCATTTCCACTGTGATGGTCTCCTTAGAGCCGTCAGGGCGTTTGAATTTAAGGAAAGAATCGGGAAGACCGATCTTTTCAACTCCACCTTCAGCAAGCACTTCTTTAGAGTTGCTGTCGATGAGTTTATATTTTACACTGCTGCTGCCGCAGTTTAATACTAATATCTTCATTTTTCTATTTTTTTAGCCTCCGACCCCCTAAAGGGAGGAGATTTCCTTAGTCCCCCTTTAGGGGGCACGGGGGCTTGATTTTTCTTATTTTTTCTCGGAGAGTGACTGGTTGCAGGTCACGATGATGGTGTTGATGATGTCTTCCACTGTTGCTCCGCGACTGAGGTCGTTGACCGGAGCAGCGAGTCCCTGAAGGATAGGACCTACAGCACCTGCACCTGAGAGACGCTGAACGAGCTTATAGCCGATGTTTCCGGCTTCAAGAGATGGGAAGATGAGAGTGTTGGCGTGTCCTGCCACTTCACTTCCCGGTGCTTTCTGAGCGCCTACGCTCGGCACGATTGCTGCATCGCTCTGGAGTTCGCCGTCAACTTTGAGTTCCGGTGCAAGTTGATGCACGAGCTCAGCGGCATTGCGCACTTTGTCAACTCTCTCGTGGCTTGCGCTGCCTTTGGTAGAGAAACTGAGCATTGCTACGACCGGATCAAGACCTGCGATATTCTTTGTGGTCTTGGCTGTTTCGATTGCAATCTGGGCAAGTTCTTCAGTAGTTGGGTCTGGCACAACGGCGCAGTCGGCGAATACGAGCATACCATTGTCTCCGAATTTGCAACCTTCCGGAAGAAGCATGATGAAAGCTCCGCTCACGCAAGTGACGCCCGGTTTTGTCTTCAGCACCTGGAATGCGGCTCTGAGCACGCTTGATGTTGGGCTGAGGGCACCTGCTACCATACAGTCGGCATCGCCGGCTTTGATCATGAGGCATCCAAGATAGAGAGGATTCTTCACCTGATAGCGAGCGTCGTCGATGGTCATTCCTTTTTTCTTGCGGAGTTCGCAAAGGAGTTCTGCATATTTTTCAGTGAAATCAGCGTTGTCAGGATCATAGATATGAGCCTCTTTGATGTTAGCGAGTCCGAGTTCGTCCGCCTTGGCGAGAATAGCTTCTTGCTTGCCTAAGAAAGTGACGTCGGCAATTTTTTCTGCCAAAATGTGGTCGGCAGCTTGAAGTGTACGGGGTTCGAGAGATTCTGGAAGAACGAGTCTCTGTGGGTTTTCCTTGGCCTTAGCGGTCAATCTTTCAAACAATGTCATGTTTTTTTATTTTTGGGTTAGTCGTATAGGTGTAAACAAATCAAATTTCGGTTGCGAAAAATGAATGAATACGCAAATTTAGCAAAAAATATTGGAATAATAACCGAAGATGATGAATATTTTTGTAACTTTGCAGTTGTATTTATGATATGAAGATAGTTAAGCGTCTACATCTCTTTATGTTGCAGACATTTCTGCCGCTTTTCGCGATGACATTTCTCATCGTGCTCTTCATCGTGCTCATGCAGTTTCTATGGAAATACATCGACCAACTTGTAGGCAAAGGTCTTGGGGTCGATGTGATAAGTGAGTTGTTTTTCTATGCTGCGCTCTCGATGGTGCCGATGGCATTGCCTCTTGCCATCCTTCTTGCCTCTCTCATGACGTTTGGCAATCTCGGCGAGAAATTTGAGCTCACAGCCATGAAGGCTTCCGGCATTTCCTTGATCAGGGTGATGGCTCCATTGATAGTGGTAGTAGGCATCTTGGCAATTGCCGCTTTCTTCTTCCAAAACAATGTATTGCCAACTGCGCAGGTAAAGATGTGGACTCTGATGTTCTCAGTCAGGCAGAAGTCTCCGGAGGTGGAGATTCCGGAAAATGTATTCTACGATCAGATACCTGGTTATAATCTCCTTGTCAAAGAGAAGAATAAGGATACCGGTATGCTCTACGACGTGATGATCTACGATGTCAGCCATGGCGATAATGTCACCATCCTTGTGTCAGACTCTGCCAGAATGGCGATGACACCGGAGATGAGCCATCTTTATCTTCATCTTTATGAGGGTGAACAATTTGAGAATCTCAGGGAGCAGCGCACCAACGATCGCAATGTGCCATTCCGCCGGGAAAACTTCCTCGACAAGCAAATCCTTATCCCTTTTGATGCGAATTTCAACCGTCTTGACGAGCAAGGAATGCGTGATCAATATGTAGGAAAAAATATTGTGCAACTTCATCATAGTATAGATTCCATTGGTAAGCGAGTGGATTCAATCGGGGAGATGTTTGCTAAAGACCTTTTAAGAGATGCCTCTCCTGTGCTCCCTACTCCGGATTTATCTACATTTGGAGGAGCGGCTCAGCCGGAATCAGAGTATGCTAAACAGCGTCGTGAGCAAGAGCGTGAGCAGGCAGAGAAAATGGCGAAGTTGACGAAGGCATTCTCTGTAGATTCTATGCTGAATTCGATGCCCCCTGCAGAAGCAGCACAGATGGTGGCTCAAGCCATAGCAGCATCTCGCGAAAACCAGAATATGAATGAGTTTCGCACTCTGACTGTTGAAGAAGAAAAGAAAAGCGTAAGGCGTCACGAGATAGAGTTGATAAAGAAGTATACTCTGTCGGTGGCTTGTATTATATTCTTCTTTATCGGAGCCCCTCTTGGAGCCATCATAAGGAAAGGTGGACTTGGCACTCCTCTTGTGGTCTCTATTTTCCTTTTCCTTGTGTATTATATATTCGACAACTCGGGTTATAAATTGGCTCGTGATGGCAGATGGCCGGTTGCGGCAGGCATTTGGCTTTCTACTATGGTCTTGGCCCCATTGGGTGCATTTGTCACATGGAAGGCGATGAATGACTCTGCAGTGTTTGATTTTGACCGTTACCGTGATTTCTTCCGCAAGATGCTTGGTTTGCGTAGTGATCGACATGTGGCTATAAAGGAGGTAATCATCAGAGACATAGATTATGTCAGGGCAGAGAGGATGCTTTCCTACATCGTCGCAAATTGCAGTGAGATAGTGGCGAGTCTATTGCCTATAAAAAATCTATTCAAATCTTATTATCATTATTATGTAGATGGAGTGGATACTCATGCCATACACAAGGTTGCAGATGAAATAAATAAGACAATAGATTATCTTTCTAACAGTCGGGATCCTCACCTTGTGCTTAAGCTCTCGAATATTCCGATCATAAGGGTGCTTTGGGTGTATTCGCCCACTCCAAGGAAATGGCTTGGCTATATAGCATTACCTTTGCTTCCGGTGTCAATCCCATTGTGGCTATACGGACTCAGGTGCTTGCGAAATTTGCGTCGTGACTTGACGAAAACTATAGAAATTTGCGGAGAGTTGAAAAATACTTCGGAAAAAATTTTGCAGGAATAGAAAAAATTATTAATTTTGCAGTCAGAAATAGCGCTTGTGGCGTAATTGGTAGCCGCGCTAGACTTAGGATCTAGTGTCTAA
>CAZCZX010000098.1:0-10045 GCA_964503095.1 uncultured Sangeribacter sp. | reverse complement strand
CTAATAAGACCAATTAGACTAATAAGCCCAATAATTCTAAATTATTCTAAATTCTCAATTCTAAATTCTCAATTCTCAATTCTCAATTCTCAATTAAAAAAGAAATGGAAACTGTAATTACTATCAGTCGCAAGACTGTCTTTGTGCAGGTGGCGCGTCGCACTGAGTGGCAGGGCACACGATCGCCACAAGACAATGACTACGATCGCCTTGCTCTCTCGGAGAGCGATAAGGCTCTCTTCCACTCCTTCTTCGATGAGGCTGCCATGCACACCATCGACATCTGTCGCCCTTTCTTGACGCGAGTCTCCAACACCGACGAGTCGCTCTCAATGACAATAAGAGTTACTGATGGGTGCGACACCGCTGGCCTCGAAAAAACCATGGAAAACATGCTGACTTCCCATGTGCTTGCCCTATGGCAAGAAATCGTGAGCCCACAACGCTCAGCCGCCACATTCTCGCGCCGCGATGACTACGCCCTGAAACTCCAAAGCATCCTCTACCACCATCCTGCACCAAAACGCTCCCAAAATGTAAGCCCCCTAACCCCCTAAAGGGGGGAGTACAATGCGCAGCCCATGGAAAGCAGGCATTCGTGCCTGCGCCCAAGCTAAAGCAAGTACTGTCTGCGCCCAAGACGCTATATCGCAGGCTGGAAAGCCTGCTCTCCATGGGCTGCGCACTAAAATTAAAATAATTCTAAATTCAAAATTAAATTATAATTATGACACTAACATTGACAATCGATATCCAGGAACTTATCTATGATATCCAAAACAAGACGTATCTGACAGGAAGAAGCCGCGGCGACGGCAAAAATTATCGTCAGGTGGCTCTCATGCAAGCAAATAATGATGATGAAAACCTCAACCAGATCATGCGAAGCATCGGCAACGCTCTGGCAAAAGTGAAATCAGAACTTTCTGAATCACTCAAAAGCACATCAAGAGAGGGCAACAATGCTCTCAATGTAGATGTCAAGTCGGTGCCCCTGGTTCTCATTATGCCGGACAATTTCAATAATTCTGCCGTAGACTCAATAATTTCTTCCATCCACCAGTTTATTGTGGCATACGTGACCTCTGAATGGTTTATGATCACGAATAAAGCGGACACAGAAGACTATAAGCGAGTGGCAGAAACGAGCCTGGAGATGCTACGTGAATCCCTATGCAAAAGAAGCAAACCCACCCGAAACTCCTCAACCACCAGCGAATAAGCCCCCTAAACTATGCCCCCTAATGGCAAGCCCCCTAACCCCCTAAAGGGGGAATTCTCAATTCTCAATTAAATCTCAATTCTCAATTAAAAAAGTGCTCAAGATAAAATCAACTGAAATAATCACGGATATAAGGAGTGCCGCTTGGCTTGAATCGGAACTTCACCCTGATCTTGACCGACACCGTAGGCATGAGATGGCCGACATTTGTGAGGGAGACAATATCGAGCGCGTATGGCGTGTGCTTGGCATTGCTTCCGCACAAGTCCGGCTCACGCTTCAGAAAATCCTCTGCCAACCGCTAACTATGTCGCCTGAGAATAACCTCGAATGCCCCCAATCATGGGAGTTCAAATTCAAGTTTCCTTTACCCAAGTCTACCCTCGCATATATCAAGGGAAAAATTCATGAGTATTTCGTGGCAGTCGTAATGGCAGACAGATGTGCGGTGATAATTCCAAGTGCAGCAGGTGTTTGGCAAGCAAGGGCTGACTCTTCCTTGTTGGCTTTAGACTCCTTGTCAGCAAATTGCCATCCACCATTCACCAAAGTCAGACGACCTCTCTGGCCAATATAGAATATAGGCCCTGCCTAAATCAGGCAGTGCTTTTACATTATTTAACAATATTAATTTTATATATGCGTTGTTGTGTTATAATTTTGCATCCAGAAACTATAAATACGCATCGCATATGAAAAAGAAAGGAAATAAAAGCGATTATTCCGCAGAAAGAGACACAGAACTTAGAGCCGCATTCTTCAATCAAGGTATCTACTCCACATGCGACGAAGTGATGAAACGCACGGTCAAGAGTCCGGCATCACGGTTTTGGGTAGACCCAGACCGCGCACGCGATATCATGTCGCGCATTGAGAAAGACCCGACGTCAATCTCTACGATGAAACCGGAACGGCAGCGGATGTACATGGCGCTTTATGAGCGCTATAAGAAACTACGAGAGCAATATCCCTCCGATCCTAAGATTAAAGCCGCTTCCATGGCCGTCTTTTCAGCCGCCCCTGAATTCTTCCTCTCCCCCGCCACAGCCCGCGCTATTATCTATAGATAGGCCTCCTAAAGATCGGCCCCCTAACCCCCTAAAGGGGGAATTCAAAATTCAAAAATCAAAATTAATTCTCAATTCTCAATTAATCATGCTGATTCCACTTATAGAAAAGAATAATGATGCCAACGATTTCACTTGCCGCGACGGTGAGATCGAATGGCTATATCGTGCTCTCGATGCGCAGCCCATGGAAAGCAGGCTTTCTTGCCAGCGCCAATCGGAGAACACCGACAACTTGCGCAGGCAGGAATGCCTGCTCTCCATGGGCTGCGCAGTGAGCCTTGCCCCTACCACTACCTTCCCCACTGCTAATCTGAGGATACCATTGCAAAGCGGAGAAAAGGAGAAAGCCAATCTTATGATGACAGGAGAAATTACACGCGTTGACCCCGCAACTGCGGAACGTATCACCCAGGCAATACTTCAGAAAGCAGCCGAAACCCTCCTCGACCTCTCTACCGACTTGCGGCGTGACGGACAATTCATCCTCCCTTTCCGCTTTTACACCATGACAATGACACCTGATGGCACTCTCACCTATCCCACACCACAAGCCATCGCCCTACCAACGGATTATCCCCCTCATCCGGAAATAACGGCCTTCAGTGTCACCGACGATGCTCTGACCATCTCCATCCGCATTCCAGTGCGTCCTCATAGGCTAACATTTACACCGAATGCAGATTACCCTGCCGACCACTCACTTCTCACCTTCATTAGTTATCCGCTGTATATTCCCGATCCAAAAGAGATTCGCGGTAGTCTCGGGAGTGTGAGGTCGGCAGTAGGGGGCAATTCGTTAGGCATTCGATTCGCTTTCCTTTCCACATCTGCCCTGAAGGCATCAGTTGCAGCTCCGGAGAAATACTATGAGTATGTGGGAAATGAGCGCACCGGTTACCGGGTGTCATCAAAAGCAGCCGCATCTCCAGACTACTCATGCTATGCCAGCATCTATGGCTATGTTTCCCCCTTTCCCCGCGAATCCATGCTTGCCCTTGGAGATGGAGTGGCGGCAGAGACCGACCCTATGGATTGGATTGCCGACTGGATGGAGGCAGGAGAGGGTTATCTTCCTCGATTACTCCCTTATAAATATCGTGATGACGAATCTTCGGGCTCATACGGAACTCCCCTCACCTACCCTGAGGGAATTGATAAAGACACGATCAATGCCATGGCAGCAAATCTCTCGATGCCATGGGTATTGCTTACTCGACCCATGGCATTTGCTTCCGACAGCAGGAGTCGCCGCAATGCCACGCCTCGGGCTATCAGCAGCATACAAATACATGGCATTCCTGACACTCCGGCGTATGCCATTCTGTATGGCAGTAATGATTGCCGACATTGGGAGGCACTGCGCCAGTTTGATCCGAGATGTCGGAACACGATCATGACTCCTAAACGGATGTGGTGGAGATTACTTCTCCTGACCCAGACACGCCCCAATGACTTAGCCCTCGAAATAATTTAGAACGCGCAGCCCATAGAAAGCAGGTATTGGCTTCGCCCAAGCTAAAGCGAGTCCCACCTGCGGATGAATGGGCGCAGGCAAGAAAGCCTGCTTTCCATGGGCTAACGCACTGAAAGAAATTATTAATAATATGGAAGAAAATAAAATAGATGATGAAAAATTGATAGAGATGGTGCTGGAGGAAGATGCCCGCCGGTCAAGACTAATGTCGATGCCTTATGATCCGGTGTCGGGTGCCATGAGCCCCGGCACACGTTTTGCAATCCATATCCCGGAACTTGAGCCGGCCACAATCCACATTCCCACCGCAATGCAGGATCTTTCTGAAGTCAAAGCCCTAATGGCAGGGAAAAGCCTGACTCAAGTTTTCTCCGGTTCGATAGAGAATGCGCGCGATCAATGGTTTCAGCTCAGATGCCGCTATGATTTCCCTTACTGGGCATATAAATGTGCGCATATCAAGAATAAAAACGGAGGATTGCCACTGCCATTCTTGCTCAATGCGCCACAGCGCAAGCTGATAGGCGAATTTGAAAAGATGCGTGAGGCAGGACAACCGATAAGGATAATTCTTGTAAAGGCTCGCCAATGGGGCGGATCAACTGCCACACAAATTTATATGCTATGGATTCAGCTGATGCGCATGCAGGGATTCAACTCCTTGATTGTAGCCCACCAAAATTCGGGAACCGAAGAAGTGATGAATATGGCAAAGACCTTACTCGACTGCTATCCGCGTCATCTTCTCGATTCAGAAGGAGATCGGGTGCAGGAAAAGGAGAAAATCTACCTTAGTGCGGGGTGGAGCCGAAGTGCCATCAAGATTCCGCGTAGGAATTTCCGCATCAAGATTGGAAGTGCGGAGCGCCCCGATTCAAGCCGCGGAGGCGACTATGCGCTGGTGCATCTCACGGAAGTGGGACTATGGAAAAAGACCTTGGGTAAGAGCCCGGAAGACATTATCCGCGCTGCCACATCCGGGGTGCTGTTGCATCCTGAGACGATGATTGTGATGGAATCTACAGCCAACGGTGTAGGCAATTTTTTCAATAAGGAGTATGAGGCTGCCAAGAAGGGGACGTCGCTCTATAAGCCGGTATTCGTGGCTTGGCACGAGATAGAGCAATATGCGTCGCCGGTGGCCGACAGGCGTGCTATGGCTGAGAGGATTGTGAAAAACCGGCTTTCCGATTTTTCAGACGACGATCGATTTCCATCTGGACGATATATCTGGAATCTCTGGGAAGATGGAGCCCGACTCGACGCCATAAACTGGTATGAGAAAACACGCAGGGGCTATAATAATCCCGACCTGATGCCCTCGGAATATCCGAGCAATGACTTGGAGGCTTTCGTCAATAGTGGCGCCCATGTATTCAACCGCAAGAAAGCACTTGAACTAAAGAAACGTTGTATACCTCCACGGTTCAGCGGAGAGTTGGAGGGGGACGCAGACTATGGTGAACGCGCGCTTGAGGGAATCACACTTGAAGAAGATCCTAACGGAAGGCTAAAGATATGGGACAAACCGGAGACAATAAATGGGGAGGCGACCGGAATGAGAGACCGTTATCTGACGGTGGTAGACGTTGGCGGACGAAGTGTGAAGGCTGACTGGAGCGTGATAGCCGTGTTCGACCGAATCAGGATGCTTTATGGATCGGGAGGCCCGGCAATAGTGGCGCAATGGCGCGGACATTGCGACATGGACCTCTTGACTTGGATTGCTGCCAGGATTGCCAAGTGGTATGGCAATTCGCTGCTTGTCATAGAATCGAATACGCTTGAGACGCGCGACCCCGACCGATATGTGGATGGTGATCAGTCGGGATTTATCCTCAATCAGTTGAGGGATTGCTATCCAAATCTCTATGCACGCCGTCAGAGTCCGGAAGACATTATCGATGGACGCCCACGGAAATATGGATTCCATACAAACACAGCCACTAAACCGATGATAATATCAAATTTGGTGAGAGTAGTAAGAGATGGACTATATATCGAGCGCGATGATAGATGTATTGATGAGTACCTGACTTATGAGCGCCGCCCGAACGGAAGTTATGGTGCTGTGACCGGAAAACATGACGATATGTTGATGACTCGCGCCATCGGACTGCATGTCTGCCTCAACGAGATGACTACTCCACGCGCCATCGGCGACCGGACGTATAAGGGCACTATCCGCCACACTTATCAGCCCTCCCTCTTCTCCTAATTATTTTTACACTATAAACCTTATCTTTCGCTCGCGAAAGATGAATTATTTAACAAAACATTAACGAATATATACTAATATTTGCATAAATATGTGCGTTTAGTATATGATTCCGATTAGGAAGAGCAATGAATAATTGTCTAAATTTTGGGTTATATACATTAGTTATTTCTATCGCAGTCTTTGTGTCGAGTACACAAAGACGGAAGGACCCGGACGTCGCGATGACGCCCGGGCCTTTTTTTATCCAGTTTCCTATCTCCCACCCTCATAGACTTATTGAAGGTTTTCCCACCCAGATAGGCAACCTCTCCCAGCGCAGCCCATGGAAAGCAGGCATTCTTGCCTGCGCCCCCATCACGGCGTAATCTCTTTGGACGCAGGCAGGAATGCCTGCTTTCCATGGGCTGCGCAAATATTATCAGTCGCGTATATACAATGTATATTCTCCAGCTCTAATATTTCTGGGATTTGCAATAATATAATTCAAATTATATTTATAGGCATCCTCATTTCTCACTAAACGATCAAATGATTCCCGCATCCAAACTTCCCCGGAAGAACCAATCAATTTATTGATCGCATATGCGGAATAGCCTTTTATACATTTAAGAATGTCCTTGATCTTATAAGTATCGAAGGGCAGTATGAGCATATGTACATGATTTGGCATAATCACATAAGCATCTACCAGATACCTTTTTTCATCAAAATATGCGATTGAGTCAATAAGAATCTGTCTGACCTGGGGAGATTTAAGTACGCAAGAACCAAATCCATTGTGCAGAAGTTTTTCAGTGTGTGGACTTATCGTTTTCCAATATTCTAACTTTACATGATAATCCCATGGCTCGGGATGCTTTTCCTTGAATCGGGCAATCATGGCATTCAATTCTTGAGTCTTTGATAAAGGCAATGAATCGGCAAGTCTAAAGGTCACATACTGGATTTTTCCGTCTTGGTGCATATGAGGAAGGTTTCCACCAAGATAAATATCAACATCTTCATTCTTATCAAAAAACATAACTTACTAATTTCTATCGACAAATACTATGATGCGCAGCCCATGGAAAGCAGGCATTCTTGCCTGCGCCCCCATCACGGCGTAATCTCTTTGGACGCAGGCAGGAATGCCTGCTCTCCATGGGCTGCGTAATCTCTTTGGACGCAGGCAGGAATGCCTGCTCTCCATGGGCTGCGCAATCTCTTTGGACGCAGGCAGGAATGCCTGCTTTCCATGGGCTGCGCATGTTGAAGGTTGAGCATCCGGGTGGGCAGCCTTTTATTGGCTAATGGGGGTGGGAGGATGCTTTAGGGTGCCCCATAACTTTCACAAGGGTAAAAGAGACAAGCGCACAAATACAAATAGGAAGAATATATTCTGTGGCGCCGGTCATCTCGGAGATTAGGAAGATTGACATGACGGGGGCTTTGACAATTCCGGCAAATGCCCCTCCCATCGCTATCATCGCGCATAAGGGGGCTGGGAGGTCAATCCCAAACCATTGCTTCATCAGCAATGCAAACAATGTCCCTGCCACCGCTCCGGCAAAAAGCGTCGGGGCAAATGAGCCCGCTACTCCACCGGCACTGTTACTACACACCGTAGCCAGTGCTTTCAACACCAACAGCAATGTCAGAACGGCTATAAAACGAGTGGTGTCGCTCACACTAACATCCAGTGGCCCCCCGGCAAGTATATCGTGGTGGACTCCATTGATAAGCTTAGTCATTTCAGGATACCCTTCGCCATACATCGAGGGGAACATCAGCAAAATAATACCCGCTATCATACCTCCACTCACCCACGACACCCACTGATGCTTACGGCTCTTGAAAAATTTCTGCATCGAGGCTGTAATCCAGTTGTAGAGCATACTGTAGATGCCGCAAAAAAGTCCCAACAAAATCACCCAATGTATAGGCAAAGTCGCTGACTCCCCTAAATTATATGGCAGATAGAGGTGGGTTCCGGTGAAAGCATAGCAAGTGACAGAAGCAGCCACGCTCGAAAGGATAAGGGCGGTGACTGGAATGGCTGCCATATTCATGCGCAGCACCTCAAGAGTATAAAGCACTCCAGCGATCGGAGACTTGAAAATACCGGCAATTCCGGCTCCCGCTCCAATTCCAATCATCACTCGCAGCATATTCTCGTCGAGACCGAAGACACGCCCCAACTTGCTGCCGACAGCAGCCCCAGCATATGCGATAGGGCCCTCGGCTCCTGCCGAGCCTCCAAATCCAAGTGTGATGCCACACGCTGCTATTGGGCTATAGGTCAATCTCGCCGGGATGTCATAATTTTTTGATGCAAGATAATCCTTTATTTTTCCGGTGCTGTCTACCATGTCAGAACGAGATATCCATTTCTGCCAAGCCACAGCCAAGAGGATGCCGACAAGTGGAAGCACGAGCAGCCACCACTCTGCATGCTCCCATTGCAAGGGAGCCTTATGCATGATCCAATGGGCAAAAAGCGACACATAGTGAATGGCGCGTTTCAGCAGAAACGCGCCGAAGCCGGCAAGGATACCCACAACGCAGGAGAATCCAAGAATGAAAACGTTGACATTTTCTTTCTTGGCTCCCCACGCCTTTATCTTATCGGAAAGATCTTTTATCCAATGCATAATTCATAATGCATAATTCATAATTATTTGACAATTAATCACAATCGTCCGGATGCCAATTATGCATTGTGAATTAAGCATTATGCATTAAGTGAAGGGATGCTTCTTTGATGCGGCGCAGAGCCTCGCGGATCTTCTCGTCGGAAGTGGCATAGCTCAATCGCATATAGCCCGGGGCGCCGAAAGCAGCGCCATCCACGCATGCCACGTGAGCCTCCTCGAGAAGATACATAGTGTAGTCGCCGCTGTTTTCTATCTTTTTGCCGGAGGGAGTAGTCTTTCCAATATAATAGCTCACTTCAGGGAAGAGATAGAAAGCACCTTCCGGACGATTTACTATCCATCCCGGTATCTCTTTAGCCAACTCTACAATCAGATCGCGACGACGCTCGAAAGCCTCACGCATCTCATAGCGGAATTCCTGAGGACCGTCGAGTGCTGCCTCTGCAGCCTTCTGTGCGATAGAGGAGGGTCCTGAGGTGTATTGTCCCTGAAGTTTTGAGACAGCCTTTGCCACCTCTAACGGGGCAGCAAGATATCCGATACGCCATCCGGTCATGGCATAAGCCTTTGACACACCATTGATCACCACTGTGCGGTCGAACACCTCAGGGCATTCAGCGATGCTGTGCACGCGGCCCGGAAGGAAATTTATGTGCTCATAGATATCGTCGGCAAGGATCACGATGTCGGGATATTTCGCAAGCACTGCAGCCAGACCTTTCAATTCCTCCTCGGAGTATACGCTGCCGGTTGGGTTGGAAGGGTTGTTGAGGATAATCATGCGGCTTTTTGGAGTGATGGCAGCCTCAAGTTGCTCAGGCGTGATCTTAAAGTCTTGATCTACACCAGCCCAGATTTCTACTACTTTTCCTTCGGCGAGACGCACCATCTCCACATAGCTGACCCATGCCGGCATAGGGATTATAACCTCATCACCGGGATTGACGAGAGCAAGCACTGCGTTGCAGAGTTCCTGCTTCGCACCGTTGCCGACTACAATCTGAGCCGGAGTATATTTCAGCCCATTTTCCTTCTCCAATTTCCGACAGATAGCCTCTCGGGTGGAAAGATAACCCGGAGCCGGACTATATTTGGAGTAGTTTTCATCGATAGCCTTCTTTGCAGCCTCCTTCACAAAGTCAGGGGTGTTGAAGTCAGGCTCGCCAACACTCATTGTAATCACATCGACTCCTTGCTGACGGAGTTCAGTACTTTTCGCAGTCATCGCCATTGTGGCGCTCTGCGCCATGGCCTTGATTCTATTGGAAATCTGTATCATTGTTTTTTAATTTTAATTTTTAATTTTGAATTTTGAATTAATTGAGAATTGAGAATTGAGAATTCCCCCTTTAGGGGGTTAGGGGGCCGATCTTTAGGGGGTTAGGGGGCTTGCCACTTAGGCTAATTCGCCATCGATTTTGCGTA
>CAZCZX010000097.1:0-10076 GCA_964503095.1 uncultured Sangeribacter sp. | reverse complement strand
AAGAAAGCATCCTTCGCAGGATGCTTTCTTCAATCAATTGCGGCTACAATGCCGTAAGGGTCGATTTTTACTGTCCGAGTGCCTTTTGATAACTGATATTCATCAGTCACTTGACGGTCGGCGAAATAAAGATTGTCAACGCCTACATTGTCGACTTTCATCACTTCTTCTGCAAGCTCTCGGTCTGAGTCAATACACATTCCGATATACTTGGCGCCGGTGCGCTCGGCTTCTCTTGAGAGGCGGACATTACTGATGCGGCTCTCCGCGTCTTTTACACTCCAGAAATTCACTATCACTTCTTTGCCTTGCAACTCTGAAAGAAGCATAGAATCTCCATTTTTGTCGGAGATTGAAATTTCCGGTGCTTGATTTCCTACCTCCAACGGTACGTTTTTAGTGGATACTGCAGAGGTCAATACGACCATGCTTGCTAACCCCAAAAATACGCCCGCAGTTTTCAGTTTAAAATTCATAAAAAATAATTTTGGTTAAACTTACCCGGCAAGGCAACGCGACAACGCGAACCATAATTTGCCGAGGTGTTTCGGATTTGCGGCAATAAAACTGTAAATTGCCGTTCAAATAAAAAGATTTCTATCGCTTAATCTTACTTATTTGAACCGAAACATTACTATTTTTGACTTTCTGGAATCTCTATTCCAAAATTATCACTTCATAAGATATAACGTCAAAAAATGTGAATTGTTTTAAAAAATATGTTTTATAACATATTTTTAATAATTTTGAAAGCTCATCAGCGTGCCAAAGACATATTAATAGATACTCCAAAATTGCTATTGGAAGTGGGGAATGCAGTGGATGACACCAGTGGAGTATTCACCTGATGATCAAAATAAGCAGCAAGAGTTATACGCTTACTTAACACATAACTTGCCATGAAGTTGAGCGAGAATGATTTTGTGCCTTGAGTGGCCTGTGTATATGCAGTCTCTATTCTTCTTATAAGGCTTGAGTTGCTTGCAAAGTTAAGATCCAAGTCAAGCGAGAGGTCATTGCTAACTCCTCCCTGGCGACTTCCTATCTTTATTATCTTGTTAAAGTTGGCTATCTTATACCCTGCTCCTATCGTAATCTGGCGCGAAGATGTCTCCACTAACTGACCTGCCTGTGAATTTAGATTAAGAGTTCTACTGTCGGTAAATTGCATATTCACCTTAAGGTCGTTATTGAGTGTGGCGTTGAAACCGATAAGAGGATTAAATTTCTCGGTGATTGCCACAGAGGAGACATTAAACGGAGATGATGGAATCGGATTTTGGGTTGACTCATCAAGTGTGAATCCATAATCTCCATTCACTCCTATCCAATTTAGATATGATGTATAGCTTCCGGTGGAATAAGTGCAGTTGTATGCGTGCTGGATACTAAACGACTTAAACCATTTCTTCATGTTGCCAAGATTGATAAATCCATCATAGGTCACTTTCCAGTTAGGAAGCATTGAGGAGAGTCCGGGGAAAAGGTTGAGAGTTACTTTTCTTACGTCCGTTCCACTGTAGGCAGCCAAGAATGCAGGAATGAGCACATCACTCGAGGTGCGACTTACGCTTCCCACTTCCGGATTATATACCGTGCCGGCAAGAGGACTACCCTCAAGGAAACCAACTTCCGGATATCTCATTTCCCTATACAATGCCTCATATCGTTCTGCTACAATAGGAATATTGCTAAGGAAGGTATTGAATGCCGCAGAATTATATCCATTATCAGCCTTATAGTTTCTGAGTGCTGTTTTCAATGCCACATGTGTGCGTGTATAGCTGCCTGTGCGTGACGTTGGCATTCCGCTATACATGAACTGCACCTGATTAGTGCGGTTGTCTGTAAGATTCTCAGTCAGAGTAATCTTCAAACCTCTCACCGGCTCAAGTGTTAGCTCAAAGTTAAATTCCTCTCCTTTATTCCAGATTGCAGGGGAAGTGTTCTGCCCATCAGTAAGAAGCCATCCTCTGTCAAGGGCTTTATCTACATAACTTTCGTTGTAGAATCCAAAAGCAAAGTCAAGTCCGGGACTCATCGGTCCATAACCGTTGGTCTGCCCGAATACATCGCCAACACTCGGCTTGAACAATGGCAAGTTGAGAGAATGGTTCTGTCTCCAACGCATCGACATGCTGCGTGGAGCCATAAGAAGGCGCAATCCATGAGCCAACAATTCAGTGCCAAACTTCTTTTTGTCTTCTTTCAATTTTTCTCTTGCTATGAGTTTGATAGCAATTGAATCCTTATTTAAGATTTCGATAGTGTTCTCATCTATCGCCTTTGTCTTAAGATCATATTTCTTGCCTTTGAGTGTTGCGGTGAGGGCTACATCTTTGGTCTTAAGGTTATGCTTGAATATTGTAGTGCTGTCGGCAGACAATATAATCGTCTTTTCTACTTTTTTAGCCTTTGATTCATTCTTTTTCAGAGTGCCTCCATTCTTGACATTCGCACCCGTTTTCCTTTTATTCGCTGCATTGGACTTAGAAGAGAACCGTTGATTGATCTCCTTAAGATATTTGCTATGGTTATATAGAGTCTCAAAATTGAGGCGAGCATCAGCATTCCATGTCGTTTGATTCCTAATGGAGTTGCCCATGTCTACATCCTGAATCTTAGTGCCTCTATCCCACTGATATGTGGAAGTATAGCTTAGATTGCCTGTAAGATAATCCAAGAAAGGTATCTTGTTGAATGGTGCTTTGTAGCTTCCGGTAAATGTCTGGTTGTAGTTCCACGGTGTTCCAAGACCTTTTATGGAGTTGATCACAGTGTCTTTCCAATCTCTATATTTGTCAGGGAATAGTTTTTTATTGACTGCCCCTATCGTCTCCTCAATTCTCGCAGTAGTGTTGCTCTGGAATGAGAAAGTTAGCGACTGGAGCAAATTCCAGTTGAGCGAGAGCTGACGATCCCATAAGAAGTTCTTGCTCACCTGCACCGGCAACTGCATATCCACGTCAATCTCCGAGCGTGTCTGCTGCTCGTAATAATGGCGCGACATGCTCGTGAAGAATGTAAGATTGTTAAAGAGCCAATTTATCTGCCAATCTTTCAAGAACTTCTGGAATTTTGACTTCCCTTTAAGTTTTGAGAATGGCTTATATGGTTTAAAATAAGGAGAGTAAGAATATTGGAACGATCCCCTATAATCAGAAGTATTCTCATATTCTGTAGTAGGATCCATATTCCTCTGCTTATTGAAGTTGAAAGCGATTGTGAAGTTTGAAGGGTCCCAGGGCATGGCATTCTTAGAGGTCACATTAAATCTCATATTTGAGAGTGAGAATGATTCTGTGGTCTTTTTAGTCACGGCAAAACCTTTTATCGAATCTTTCTCAGCCTTAGTTGTGGCTGCCGAAAGGGCATCCTTCAATAGTATGTCCTGATCAAGAGGATTATATTTGGGAGTTGATGTCTCACTGCTCTTAGCATAATAGACAGGGGCTGCCAATTTCACTTTTTCAGGAACGAGTTTTCCTAAGTTTCCTTGCACTGAGAAATTATACTGGTCATAATTGTCAAGTCTTCTGGATGAAAGACCTTGGTCGACACTTCCAAATCCTGCAGTCTCTTTATGCATGGCAAAATTTACGGTAGCCACATCTGAAATGGCAAGATTGGCATTAACTTTAGCCGCCCAGCCTCCATCTTGATTAAAATCAGTCACTTTCAACTCGTTGACCCAAATAGTTCCGTCCTTGACCGTGTTTGATTTATTGCGGACTCCAATGAGCATGGTCCTGACATCGCTAAGTGATGGATTGCCAAGAACAGACACTGTGTTTCGCTGATTGTTCGGGTCTCTGATTGAGAATAGTTTGATATAGCCTACTCCTTCTTCGCCTGAAGACATCGCTCTGTTTCTTTCTACTTTTGTAGAAGTGAAAAGATCAAACGGAAGGTCAAGGAAGTTATTCTTAGGCCATACGAGCCAGCGATCGGCACTCGACATATTATTATAGGTGCCGGGGGCTGTCACATCAAGTGGAATCTCATATTCATAATAGTTATTCTTCACATCTGAGCCCACCCTTACAAAAATTGCCAAGTCGCCATCTTTTAGATTTGTGCGGTCGTCTACCTCCGCTTCTGCATGAACCCACATCTGAAGGCGTTTGTAGATACGAAGGTCAAGTTGTGTATTCTTGTATATACCGCGTGCATCTCCAGGTTGAACACCGGTAAGTTTCAACTGAAGCGATTGCTCATTAAGTTGGGTTGCGGCTGCGCTGCTTGAATCCTGTATTCTGGTCACTCCCGGAGGAAGAATATAATTGACGGGGGTACGCTTAGAGTTCTCCTCTATATTGACTACGCTCATGTCAAGATCTCCTTCAGCCGGAGAGTCATTGCGTGAATTAAGATTAAACTTATAGTCGCGCCATTCTCCCCTCACAAGTTCCAACGATCCGAAACGCAAGTGAGTGGTCTCAGAGAAGCCGGTCATGAAGATTCGGGCAAAGCGGATAGTGGAGAAGTCGCTGATTCCTCCAACCACTTTCTCCGGACTTGTCAATGGAATCTTAAACTGATACCAGACAGCATCCTGCTTTCCATCACGGGTCGTTATGCTGGTCACTTGCTTGTCGGTCACAAAGTTTTTGCCTACCACAAGATCTTCCGGCCTGATTGACACCTTATATTGGAAATATCTTTCATACTCATTGAGAGTATTATCTTGGTTGATATCTTCAACATCCGGCACTGCACGGCTCGATTGATACTGTGGATTTGGACTTTGGTCGGGCGACAAAGAGTTTCCCTCCACGCCATTATAATGCTTGTATCGATCGAGAATTGATGTGTGATTGGCATCATAATAGTCTGAACGGAAGAAATGATAGTTGTCACCTGCCGGGTCGTTGAATACCGACATCGGGTCTTCTTGCATTTTGGCAATCGTCTCTTGCGGCAACTTATTGCGCAAATTCTCCACAAATTCTGAATATGTAGGATATGAAAACTCTTCTTCTGTCGGAATGCCATCAAGACCCACGTCTTGAAGAAGGCGAGCATCCGGAGCATTCTCAAATGCATAAGTCAGAGAGTTCTGCTTGGATACCTTACCCCAAACTGTCTCCTCAATAAAATCAGAATTTCCATCTATGGGCAGTCCGTTCTCATAGCTCTTCATTCCATCTTTCAAGATATCTTCAGAAATCTCTCCGAAGTTGAAATAAAGGTCACCACCCGGATTTGTTGGCGCATCCTCGTCAAGGAATGGATCGAGAAGCCAGAATTGGATATACTCTACATTTGAAGTTTCAAAATTGGAGTTCTCTATCTTGCGCATGATGCCACCCCAACGTTTTTCCGGATTCAACAGATATCCATCACTATCAATGTTGTCGGCATCAACATTATAAGGGCCTCTCTCCTTCGGATAGAAAGAAAGATTAAGAGTCTGGATATAATTGGCATCCCCATAATTGGTATCGCGCCCGGGATAGATTTCCCTCACCTGAATCTCTCTCACATAGGGATTGGAAAGTTGCTTCAGGTCATTTTTCAGATAACCCGGCAGCATCGAACTGTTCTTCTGCGTAAAAATGCGGTCGATATAGTTCCAGGCCAAGAGTGCACGGTTTTTGCCATAAGCAGGATTGTTGCTCAAAGAAGCTTCCGGGAAAAGTGCATCTGATGAATTGTCCTGTGGTGTAGATGCCAAAAACCAACTATAAGGATTTCGGAGGTCTACGCCTGTCTGAGAAGTCTCAAAGTCGTCGATATATGAACTGCCTTGATTTGTACCTGTCTTTTGTTTCGACGGCACCAACTGTGCATATTCCGCTGTCAAGTTGAAAGTTGAGGGTGCTGTGGCATTAATCGTCGGCACCTTATTGATAAGGTTGGTAAGCCACATGAACTGCTTGTTGTAGCTAATGTTGGCTCCAAACATAGTATTGTTGATGATCTCCTCTCCTATTCCAACTTTCTCTGTAAGAGATTTTTCGCCGAAATGCAAAAGAGTACCACCAATGGTTAAATCCTTACTAAATCTATACTGCGCATCAAGACCCATCAATGTCTTGCGCTGCATTGAGAACATCGATTGGTTTTCAAGCGAGACACTAACATTAGTACCTGAGTCTATGATACTCTGATTGGTGATAGTGACAATACCCATGGAATAGTCTACAGTATAGTCGCTGTTCTCTGTCAAGACAGCACCACCTGCAGTCACCACTACCGAACCTCGCGGCACATTCATTGCCCCGAGATTGATCTGGCTACCTCTTCCCGAAGTGTATTGGCCATACATGGTGAATTTATTCTTATCGGCAAATTGCTTTGCAACGACAAGAGTGGAGTCGTAAAGTTCTTGATACACATAGCGTTCGGCCAATGCATCATTATTTATTTGCTTCCGTAAATTCGATCCAAATGGCTCTGCCACAGGGAATATCACCTTACCATTGGAAGTCTGTATGGTATAGCCCTCGATAAAGTCAAAAATACCGTCGCTCACTGATTCTCCGTTGGAGTCTATGCGGTCAAGACCCATCACTTGAAGCAAGGGTTTGTTGGAAATCGATCCAACCGGCAGATATGGAATCTCAATACCGGTGGAATCACTCAAGAATTTGACATTGAATTTGAAATTGTTTTTCTGTATCTGATAGGCTCCAAGACTATATATATTCTTCATCATCAACTGCCACATCGGAAGTTTTGGCGAGACAGTAGTGCCTCGGAGCATCTTCAGGAAGAGTGCGGATTCAGTAGATGAGACATCGCCGGAAAACTCACCCACCTGATACACCTTACCATTATAAGTGTATTCAAATGCCACGGCAAGCACCTCGTCTGTATTAAGGGCTTGTTTCAATGAAATATATCCTAATGCAGAATTAAGGCTATACTCGCTTGAATTTAAGAGGCGTGCACTCTCCACTTTCTCGAAGTCTTTGCCACCCTCAATGCCATAAGCATTCAGAGGTTTGAGCACCTCTGTCACCTGATTGATGTTTCTTGCTCCAGGATAGTCGTTCTTTATGACTTGCAATAGGTTGTTGCTTGAGTTTGACGGCACCGGCACGGAATAGTCAGGTGTCCAGTAGTCTGTGGCAAGTCGGGTATTTTCGCCCAAGTCCATGAATGCCACAAAATTTCGGCTCTCTTCAAATTTTTGTGTCTTATTGGTGATCCAGACTTCAATACGTGTGATATTTATTCCTGATGACACGTACGGGAGTTTTGCGCAAAACTCATCGTAGTGAGTATAGAAATACTGGCTCAAGAAGAAGTGGCGGTTTGCGTCATAGTCTGCTGCGCTAATGGCGAAATCTGTACTCTGCACTCCCCCTTTGGTTGAGATAGATTTAGATTCGGAATTTTGCTGCGACAGCAATCCTGTGAGGGTAAGTTTGCCAAATTGAAGTTTTGCCTTTGCTCCGAACAATGCTGTTCCTCCACGGATAAGACTACTTCCGGTGGTCATACTCACATTTCCGGCTTCGATGTTTTTGATTATCTCATCCTCTTTCCCCTCATATTGAAGTTTAAGTTTCTGGGAGTCAAAATTAAATGTGGCGTCAGTGTTGTAGTTCATGTTAAACTTCATCTTGTCGCCAACAGAAGCATTGATAGTGGCTTGAATCTTCTGGTTGAAGTCAAAATATGTCTTGCGTCTTGATTTGAGCGAAAGAGCGGGGTTATCAGTCTTATTGCTCTTTACTCCGGCGGAAATCTGAATAGATCCTTGCGTGGTGAGACGCACTCCGCCGGGTCCGAACACCTTTTCAAGCGGACCAAGCGCAAAATTCATATCAAGAATATTGAATGCTTCTTTTCCTTTCTGCTCAAAGTTGGCAGAATTTTGACTCCTGAAGTAGTCATACATCTCCTGTCGGTTGAGCATATCGTGATACTCTTCAGGCTTCATCATGAATGGGGTGATGATGTCTCTCTCGCCAAGTTTGGTATGAAGCACATACATTCCTGCTTCAGGGTCATAGACAGCCTGGGTCGTGATATTCTTAGGGTCTTTGAGGTCGGCAGGATGTTCGTTACCCTTAAAATCTTCAGCATTCATCTGCACGGTTGGCTTTACCGGGAAGATTGTTTTCACGGAGTCTCCCCCCGAGATGTTTGTATCTGGCACCGGTGGTGGCGGAGGAGCTTCAAGGGTAGATTTAGTGTATTGGGAATAAGACACAAACGAGAGTGCCAGCACTATTACCAGTACTGTCAAACCCATTATCTGCTTTATTTTCTTGTTGCGCTTACTCAAGTTATTGTCGTTCAAATCAATCTTCGACCGCCATCCCTCATCGCGCAGAGTGCGTCAAAGCATTGTCAAAGCAAGCTTTATGGCTTTTTCCGTGGTCAGTGTAGGATCTTCAGAAAAGAGTTTCTTGAGTGCTGTTCTGCTTGCCATTGAGGTGAATCCCAACATGGTAAGAGCGGCAACAGCATCATCAAACGCTTCTCCAACAGCGGGCGTACTTGAAATTAACGAAATATCTGTGGCTTTTATTTTATCTTTTAAGTCTACAATTATCCTTTGGGCAGTCTTTCCCCCAATTCCTTTCACACTTTTTAATGCTGCAGGCTTATCATTGGCAATTGCATCTATGAGCTGATCTTCTGTCATTGAGGACAATATGAGGCGAGCTGTATTCGGTCCTACGCCACTTACTCCTATAAGCTGACGGAACAACTCTCGACTCTGCTTCGTCATGAATCCATATAATTCGTGAGCATCCTCCCTTATTGATTCGTGAATATAGAGCTTTGCCGCTTTAAGTTGCTGCAGTTTGGTATAGTCCATGAGGGTAATGTTGACACCATAACCAACACCGGCACATTCTATCACTGCCAATGTCGGCTCCAACTCTCCGATCTCTCCTTTTAAATACTCTATCATACTCTTATTTTTTTGCAAAGTTAGTAAGAATTTGCTAATTTTGCAATATGAACCAGAGTTACAAATCGCAATTACTCGACAATGCAGTCTCAGAATTGGGCAAACTCCCAGGGATTGGTAGGAAAACTGCCCTCCGACTCGCACTCCACCTTCTTCGCCAAGATGAGGCAGAAGCGGTGGCATTAGGAGAATCAATAATCAATATGAGGAAAAACATACGGTATTGCCGCGTATGTCATAATATATCAGAAACAGATACCTGCGACATCTGTGCCGATCGCACCCGCGACACTTCAGTGATCTGTGTAGTAGAGAACATCAAGGATTTACTGACTGTAGAATCCACCAACGAGCATAAGGGTCTATATCATGTGTTAGGAGGCGTAATCTCTCCTCTTGACGGAGTCTCCCCTTCAGATCTTGAAATCCAATCGCTTATCGACCGCGTGGCTGCAGGTGGAATCAAAGAGGTAATTCTTGCCCTGAGTCCAACAATGGAAGGGGACACCACTAATTTCTATATTTCAAGGAAATTAGCACCCTACAATGTAGAAATCTCTATCCTCGCCAGAGGAGTAAGCATCGGCAACGACCTTGAATACACCGACGAAGTCACACTTGCCCGCTCAATAGTAAACAGAGTCCCCTACAAATAATTCTAAAGTTCTTAAGTAGAAAGTGGCACTTTTTGAAATTATGCATTTTGAATTATGAATTATGAATTAAAATTAAGGGCTTTAGAGCCGGAAGACGCAGATATGATGTATCAAGCGGAAAATGATGAATCAGCCTGGACATATTCCGACTATGTCGCGCCCCTTAGTCGCGAGATGCTTCGACAATATGCCCTGACATACGATGCCGACCCTTTCCGCGCCGGTCAACTGCGTTTGATAATTGAGATCGATGGAATTCCCGTAGGGATCCTCGACCTTTTTGAAATATCTCCTCGCCATCTCCGAGCCGATACAGGTATATATGTCTTCCCTGAATTCAGAGGCAAAGGCATAGCCACCGAAGCACTTAAAGCAGCAAAAGACTACGCAAGCCGCAGATTAGGCCTCCACCAACTGACAGCCACAATAGCCGACGCAAACCGCCAAGCCCTCCGCGCCTACAAAAAAGCCGGATTCCAAACCACGGGCATGCGCCCCGACTGGCTCCGCACCCCCACAACTTACCTTCCAGCCACCCTCCT
>CAZCZX010000096.1:0-10087 GCA_964503095.1 uncultured Sangeribacter sp. | reverse complement strand
AGTACAACAACCTCTCTACTGTGATGCTTAGCAACTTCTCACAGCTTCAGAGAGTTAACGTGGCTCAGAACCCGACACTTGTCACTCTCGACGTTTCATTCGACTCAATGCTTCGTTTCGTAAACGTTTCAGGCGACACAATGCTGACCGACTTCCGTACGATGGCATCTCCTGAATTGCATCAGATCCTCGGCGTTTGGAGCAATTACATTTGATTTTTTGATAAATGCTGATAAAGTATGGGCGACTCCTTTTTTGGGGTCGCCCGTTATTATTTTGTTTTGACTCGCGGGGACGCGCACGGAGTGCGCCTGCTACTTTATTTGACTTTGGTGGGAGTTTGTTAGAATTTTTTAGTAATTTTGCACTTTAGTAATAACTCGTAAAAGATGGATAATAACTCAACCAATCTTATTCAAGAACGCTTGTTGATGGATGATGAGGTCTGTGGCCTATGTATCTGTCCTGATCTGCGTGACAAAGATAATGAGAACGACGATTTAATGTGGCTCTACAAAATGTGGGCAAGGATTCCTGATCAGACTCATTCTTGCAATGTGGCGATAGCTTCTCGGTCATACAGGTTCTATCCGGACACTGATGCCTTGATTACATTTGAAAGAGATGTGCCTATAGGAGTGAAGACAGCAGACTGTGTTCCTATTCTCGTATATGCGCCCGACAAGCAGGGAGTAGCGGCAATCCATGCCGGATGGAAGGGAACTCTCGGAGGAATTGTAGACAATGTGATGGATGTTCTAATAGACAATGGGGTAGACCCGGCACAACTCAAGATAGCCTTCGGACCATCGATCAGCAAAGACGTATATGAAGTGAGCAGCGAACTCGCTCAGAGTTTCGTAGACGCCGGATTTGGCGACTATGTATCTCTCCCTAATGGCGACAAGGAAAAGCCCCATATCGACCTTCAGGGGGTCAATATGGAGCGGTTTATTCGTCGTGGCGTGAAGCCTGAAAACATTAGGCTCCATTCCGGTTGCAGCTACAGTTCAAAGATGAAGGATGGCACTCCAATGTATGCAAGTCATCGCAGGAGTGGAGGAGCTCCGGCAAGGATGCTGACATGCATAATGCTCTTACAAGAATAAAGCTCATACAAGAATAAAGCCCTTACGAGAGAATAAAGCCCTTACGAGAATAAAGCCCCATATTTGATATGGAGCCTTAATAATCGTAAAAAAATAAGTGGGTAAAGTCTTGATAAGACTCAGCCCGGAGGGCTGATAATCTTGTTAACCCCGAGCATTAGCTCGGGGAAAGGAATATCCTTCTTTAATCGACCCCGGAGGGGTCGTACTTTCCAGAATAAATTACCAAGTTATTATTTTATCATCACTAAAAAAGGCGCATGATGTATGCGCCTTTTTTAATTTGTTAGTTTTCTTATTATTTTACTTCACTTGCATTCATATCGTAGACCTTGTCTGAATTAGTGTCTACCCAGTCGTTAACTTTAACCGTAAACTTGATATGGTCGCCGATAATTGGTTGTCCAGGATTTGGATCATCAGGGTCAATTTTTCCGGCACCATCCGTGAAGTCAAGAGTATAGATGTATTTCTTGCCTTGTTCCCATGTGCCTGAGAGTGGAATTGATGCCCATCCATATTCTCTTACAGGTTGGTGGGTAAATCTTGTCTCATCTTCAAATGGGTAGATCTGCATGCCGTTGTCGGTTCTTGTGATATTGACAAGTACGCTAAGATATGCTTCGCGTGCCACATTGTCAGGGTCTCCTTCAGGCGACCATGGAGTAAGAGTCTGAGGCATCAGCATTGCATTCCCTGATTCTCCCATGATAGAGACCGGAGTTGCTGCAAGGGTAGTGGTGTCGCAAGAAGAAGTATATACTGCTGTGTCGTGCCAGTCGTCAAGAGTCCATTCGTTGGTATTGAAATCAAAGGTACCCATATACTGCGCGCGACCTATCCTAACGCCAGCCACTTTATAAGTATAAGTGTCGTTTTCAGATTTAGCACGAATTTCAATCTGAGAAAGACGGTGGTCAAAAGTCAACTCTACGCCGCTTGTCTCATTTGCATCTCTTGTGCCGGAAGCATTGGCAGTGATGAAGTCAATTTGATCTATGATGTTTTCTGGAACTGAGAAAGATTCAAGTGTCATACCGCTGTTGTCATCTTTCATCACGACGTCTGCTCCAAGGTCATCTTGTGAAGGAGAGTAAGCAAAGAAGTTGATTTGCTGAGTAGGAGCAAGCCAGTCATATTTTTTGCCGTTGGCTGCTGTGAAGTAGGAATCGGCACCTTTGTCAAACTCTACATTGTCAAAATATAGAGTGCTTGGAGAAGAAGTTTTTGCTAATGTATTTACAGAATCTCCAACTACTGCTGTCACAAAAATCTTGTCGAGGTTGGCATTGGTAGTTTCCGTAGCTCGGGTTCCGAGACCGGAACGGAATGATATGGCTTCGTTTGATGCTTGACGTACACTTACTGGTTCGTCATCGGAACATGATGCAAGAGCTATTGCGCTAATTGCCATCAAAAATAGTGGTGTCTTTTTCATAATATTGTGTGTTTTTCGAGTTTCCTAAAATTCGACTATTGGAGGATAATAAATCTGAATTCCAATTAGTTTTATGTCTTTCTTCAGTGTTAAAACGGATATATTAACTATATGGTTTGTTAAAATTGTGTAATTTTTAAGACATATATGTTACATTTGCAATCCAATGTTGACAGATTGCCAGTCATTGACATCTGTATTGAGTTCACTATCACCTTCTTTCGGTGGCTCCGGAAGATCGAGACCCCTGACGATTATATGCACATGAGTAGGATCCGGGGCTTTGGTCACCTGGTCGGTGACATCGAAATTATGATACCATTTGCTTCCATCAGTGAGCACCATATATAAGGTGAGATAATGCTTTGCTACGGTATTTGGACACTCTCCAAAAGTCAGGAACTCACCATGAAGGTTTTCTTCTGCGGCATTCCCGGAGAGATCAAACTTGAAAGATGCTGTATTGTCAGTTCCTGTTTGCTGACCATGATTGTAGCCTTCTGCCATTCCTGAGAGAGTGGCATCCACTGCTGAGGACTCAACATTTTCAAGATTGCTGACATCATAGACATCTACAATGTAATGGCATACACATTCTTGTGGATACATTGTAATTGTCTGCATCCCTTCATGGGGCGTGATTGCGATATTGTTGGTTCTGCTTCCCCACATCATGCCCGGAGTTGCTGCTATGCGCTCATTTTCAGTGCCCTCTGGGCGTGGAATAGTAGTGGCATTATCGGCTCTTGTCCCAATCTGTTCTGCATCTTGAGTGTATATCTCAAATGTCTCAATACCTTCTTGATTTCTCATTCGGGCCCAATCTGTATTGTCTGCATTCATGCAAATGGCATGGTGATTGCCAAAAGGAGATTTGATCAATCCTCCTGTTTTATTGGAGAAGATAAATCGCATTGGGTTGTGGCCGTCATTTTCATAAAGATAAAGTGCCATTGATTCAGGATTGGCATCCTGGGCATTTCTCCAATCAAAAACCACCTGCAACTCAGAAGACATTTCCGCTTCCATATACAGGTCTTTATGCCGGCATGAGGAAAAAGAAAGGGCTGCAAGCAACATTATTAATATTCTTGAAGTTTTCATTTCTTGCCTCCTTTCGATTTATTATAATTGTTGCATCCTAAAAGCCAGACAAGAGAAATTTCGGCTTTTGTCGGTCCAAACCAAGAGAGATGATGGGTCGACTGCCAGATATAAAATCCATATTTTGGCTCATATTTTAGATATTTCCCTCCCATATATCCCAAGGCGAGAGAAAAATCTATATTCAATCTGCGTGCTACCGGAAGAGAATATCCGTATTCAATGCCGGATATGAAATTGCATCGATCCCAAAGTGTACCTCTTGGTATTCCTCCCATTATTCCACCTTTACCTAATTCAAAGTCGTAGGTGACTACTCCGGCAAAAAGTCCGAGATGATGCCCGGTAAGAGGTTTCTCATGAGCCTGCTTGCCAAACCACCAGCGAGCACCAAGGTTGCCGCCATAAGCGCGCCAATAATAATGAGTCTTGTCGCGGTCCCACCATCCATACATCCAGTCGGCAGTCAATGAAATGTTTTTCCCTACATAAAATTCTGCTCCGATGTTAGGAAGCAGAAGTGCATCATATAGCATGTTGGTCTTGAGTCCCATATAGAATGGTTTGCATTCCTTCACTTCCCCTAACACGATGGGAAGTGGAAGAATTTCAGAAGTGATGTTTGCATTCAGTTCCGGAATATCGATTGGAAGGTCCGGAATATTGATGTGAGGGAAAAGACGCTCATATTCTACTGTCAGTCTTGAGGCACGGAGGTCGGGGAAGAGATTGGTGAGTAGATAATGATAGGGAATGCCTCCATGAAGACTCTTTAGTTCAGCAAGGGGATGTGACAGAGGATTCTGACCATTTATTCTTTCAAGTAAAGATAACACGTCCGCCCTGTAAGGCACATTAGGATCATTTTCTACTTCTTTCTGAAGTCCTTTCCAGTCACGTCCTAAATATGTGAAATTTGTCAGGGAATCTGTAACAAATCCTCTGTTGCGGAATTCATCGAAGATAGCCTCTGCTCTTTTTTCAGAAAGATACTTGTTGAAACTGACTGATCCTTCCGGTGAAGCGGCACCTGTCACTTTAACTCCGACTAATCTGTGGGTTGGACTCGTCAGAGAATCAGCAACTATTTTGGAGAATATGCTGTCGAGGACCTCTCCGTTTCCACAGAAAGAAGGGTCTATATTGGTTTTCGATACGTGAAAATGCACCTTTACAGAATCTTTTTCTGAAACTGCAAA
This sequence comes from uncultured Sangeribacter sp., assembly GCA_964503095.1. Lineage (GTDB taxonomy): Bacteria > Bacteroidota > Bacteroidia > Bacteroidales > Muribaculaceae > Lepagella. Next base: position 5,237 of record CAZCZX010000096.1, on the reverse strand, counting down.
GGATGCAAATGTACCGATTAGAAGGTAAATCAAAGTCAAAATATGTGTTTTCATAGGTGCAGAATTATGATGGAATCGTGATGGCTTGATGTCATCATGTGTGTATGCAACTATAACGATTCAAAATAAATAAGTGTTTAAAAAAGCCAAAAAAAATTGCCGAATGAAATAATATCATCCGGCAATTAGATATTTTGAGTCCGACTCAAATTTTATGAGATGAGATCTTAGTGTTGAAGAAGTCTACCATAGCCTTAAATGTATCTTCATTAAAGGTGACAGGTCCATGTTCTCCCCCTTCTACTGGGATGAATTTGTATAGTTTCCCGGCCTTTTTTAGTTCTTCGGAGAAGTTTACTCCTTGGCAGAAGGGTACTACGCTATCCGAAGTTCCGTGTATTACGAGCATAGGAACTGTATTTTCTGATACATAGGTGAATGGACTTATTAGCGCCACCATATCAGGACTGTCGGCTGGAGCCACTCCCATAAGGACGGCTTCCGGGGAGTCAGCGCCTTTAACTGTCTCACAATTTTCCATTCTTGCCATATCGACTGGTCCAAACCAGTCTACGACTGCATCTACTGAACTGCTTTGGTCAAGGTTCCCTCCGACATTGCCTTCTACGTCTATAGTGATGTCGCCGGAGGTACGGGTTTTCATATCATTGGTCACGCCTGCCATTGCAGAGAGATGACCACCTGACGAGAACCCTGTGATTCCAACAAAAGAAGTGTCAAGTCCATATTTATCAGCATTGGCTCTAAGATGCCGGATTGCTCCTTTCACGTCGTTGATCTGTGCAGGATACTTTGCCTCCGTGCTTGATCGGTGGTTGATAGTTGCCACGGCATAGCCGGCATCATTGAGTGGTTTGCCGAGCGACATGTAGGCTGCATTCTTGAAATTATTGCTAAACCATGCGCTTCCGTAGATCACAACAATGAGCGGATGTTTCTCTTTGCCATCTTTTGGAAGATAGATATCAAGTTTGTGGCCTTCAAGATCATCTCCGGCATAGTTGATGTCAGAGAAATCAGGTTGTGGCATTGGTGGCATTTCAAAACCGGGAGGTTGTGCAAGAGCCATGATCGAAACCATCATGGAGATGATTGAAAGAAAAGTCTTTTTCATAATTGTGTTGTTTGATGGTATTTGGGATGTAAGGACCTTAAGGGCTTTAGAGGTCTTAAGGACTTTAATTATGTTGTATGACAAGGAAAGCTAAAAAAGGTTTACTTTGACATTATTTTTATTTCAACCGGTCCTAAAAGTCCTGACGGAAGTAGAGGAGAATCGGCTTTGAAGAACTTGAAGCATCCTACTGTCTTACGTCCTTTTGATGGACGTTCCTTGCCGTTTTGCAGCCATTCCGAATTTGAATTAAGATAGCGTCCTGCTTCCGGCTTCTCTGGAGCATATTCATATATCAAAGGGTCGCTCCATTCAAGGTCATCCGGTTCCAGTTCATCTCCAATCATTCTGTTTGGCCATAAGTTTGTTACATCTATTTCCAGCATATTCTCGCCTACCTTTAAAGCATCTGTGATATCGCACTCGAATGGAGTTTTCCATGTGAGGGGCATCCTTATTCCATTTACTGATACTGATGCCATATCTTTAACTTCTCCGAGAGAAATAAGAAACTTATGACCAGATTTTAGTAGTTTTTTAGGAATATTGACAGGTATGGAATAAGATGCAGTTCCTGAGAAATACTTTATATCTTTATTTTCTGATTCTGTCCAAGAGAAGAGGCTATCAGTTTTGATTTCTCCAATCTCTGGGAAAGAAATTGTCCATGTCCCTTCTATCGGTAGAATTTCTGCCATTTCCCATTCAAGTTTTGGAGACTTAGAAGAGACTCCAGGCTGAACGATTAAGAATCGAGAGCCAAGAGGTTCTATTGTAATATCCAAAGTGGAGTTTGGGTCTAATGAGTATATGGTATTAGCATACGGATCATATACATCTATGTTTCTTCCTTTTGCATCAAATGGGATGATTTCGGAAGTCGCAGTGTCAGCCTGATTGCAAAGAAATATTATATCGGTGTTTCCATCAACGCGGCGATAGGAGAGGAGCCTTTCCATTTTGGGGAGTTGTTCCGGCGCCGGAATCCCTTTTTGAAGGAGTGCCTGGCAGCGTGTCATATAGTTGAAAAGTTCTTTTGCCCCTCCTGCTTTCCACCAAGTCTGTCCAGGCACGAACTGCGTTCCCCATTTTCCGAAAGACATCCCAGGCTCGACATTTGGCCAAGGATTGACTGCCCCTGCATGAAGCATCATACGGTTGACTCCGGTGCAAAAAGCTTTGTCACAAACTCGCTTAATATCCGCTGGGCTATCACTCCATGCTCTTAGAGGCCAGCATGTAAATGCCTCAGCGATAAGTAGAGGCTTTCCAAGTTTTCGCATTATTTTCTCATGGCCTACCATATCTTTCCATCCCCAACGAGGAGGATCTTGCCAAAACTCAGTCGCAATATCCGCATCTTCATTTGCACGAACTATCTTTTCAAAATCTATAATCCTGAATGGTTTCTGACTCCCTGTGCCATAAGGCTCGATCATCATTTTCAGCCCCGCTTCTTTGGCAAGACTCGTCATATAACCGTAATAGTTTTCTGCAAGGCAATCTGTCACTACACTTTCCCAGTCTTTTAGAAATCGTTTAGTGTTTTCTTTGCCATCAATTTCTTTGATTCTTCCTGCCATATAAGGAAGATAAGGAACAATGTCATATCCTTTCCTCTCCAGGAATTCTTTCGGAAGTGCGGGACTCCAAGTTTGGCCCCCTGCCTCATAACTATCTATTTCGAAATGAGTGAATGTCTTGCCTGCATGCTGTCCTGCTATCTCGACAATCATGGATGGATAACCGTCCCAGAATTTTTTGACTGCATCACGATTTATTTTATCGCATTCAAGACCGCGGCCGGATTCAGGAGCCTGGGCTTCGTTGGTCTTGCCATTCGTGGTTTGACCTATACGGAGGATGCTGCTGTTTTCAGGAAGTTTTAGTTTTTTCGGTAGTTTAAGTTCTCCGTTGGTGGAATTGAAATAATCAGTCAGATTTATGATCTGAGATAATGATGCAATTGAATCATTAGGAAGAGCAAAGACCGCTACATCTTCGTAGTAGTTCCATTTCTGATCTACTTCGGGAGTCGGCAATATCAATTTGCGATCTCCTTTTCTATAAGGAGTATCGGTATATATCAGCTTCTGCATAGAGTATTTTGGCTCCACAGTCGGATATGCACTGGATGACAATCCTGGGCAATTATGTGTGCCAAAAGTGAGTCCAAGTCTTTCGCATTCATCAAGTGTCCATCGCAAAAGTTCTTTCCAATTTTCGCTGCCGATGGCATTGTCGGGGTTGCTAATTCTAATTTGGTCGGGTCCTCCGATTTGGAAATTATGAACTCCGGCAAGTCCAGCCTCTTTAAACGCCTCAAGATCACGCGTGATACCTTCTTTTGTAACCAGACCATCCATCCATTGCCAAATGATGAGAGGTCTGTTCTGCTGTTCTATCTCAGGAACCCACTTGTTCCCATCCGCAGACTGATACCCACTCGGAATTTCTGCAAAACCGGAAAGAGCGCCAGCAGACATTGCAACATATAAAAAAGATCTAAATAGGTATTTTTTCATGATGTAAAATCCTCAGTTAATATTTGATAAATCATTACGGCACTAAATTAATAAAAATAAGTGTAATTAGCAACTCATTTCTTATATTATTATTTACTCAACTTTCGTAAGCGAAAGTTGAGTTATTTATTAGGTGTTCAGTAAGTGTACTCTTTTTTAGGGAAGAATCAGGTCGGAGACCTGATATTTTCTCTAAAACCCGAGGCTTTAGCCCAATGCCGGTAATTAAGTTTCAGCAGACTAAGAGCCCATATCAAATTTATGAGATGGGCTCTTAGCCCGGAGGGCTATCCATCTTGTTAACCCCCAGTGAAACTGGGGGTATCAGCAACCTTCCTCCCTCAACTACCCCGGAGGGGTAGTACCCCAAGAGCCTTATTTAGCAACATTGGGCTTTAGCCCGGAGAGTCATGAGTAGAGCACAGTAGCCTCGGATAGGCGCTTTATGGTATAGATTTATACACAAATAGGAATCTCAAACTGAACACCCTAATTTTTAATTTTTTGATCATTAAGAATGTTAATTATTTTGATTACTAATTGCAATTTTCAATATTATTTGTTATCTTTGTAAACTGATAAAGGTATTTAGAAAAAGTATGAATAAAAATATGAGCCGACATAGACTATTTTCGACTATTTCTGATGAAGAATTAGCTATGGTTTTATCTCAAGAATATAAAGATAGACCTGAAGATTTTTCATCATTATCTTCATCATGCAATATTGTCAATTCTAAAGAATTTATCTCAAACACCTCAGGTAGAGGAATAAAACCCTTGTTAAAATGGCTGTAAGTTCTGTTCATCAAAGAGAAATTGTTGAAGTTTCCTTTCGTTTTTTAGATGGAATAGAACGAGTTCATCCAGCGCTGGTAATATCAGTAGATCAATCGCAAGAAGCAGAGGAGGGAATGTTTTATGCTGTTTTGATATCTTCAAAAAATTTACATCCCGAATATACCATTGAAATCAATTCTGATGATATTATAGGTGGCGAAATGGATAAGAAATCTTATTTTGTGACTCATTTTATTGCATATTTTACATTGAATGATATAGTAAGCAGAAGAAATCAGTTTATTAAAAAAGATAAATTCAATGATGTAGTCAATACTATAATTGATAATATCTTTGGAGATGAGTTATAATAAAAAGAAATTATGTTGATAATCAGAGAGCCTTTCTTATTAAGGTTCTCTTTTATTTTGTATATTTTCATTGATGTATAAATATTATTTGGATGAAATGAAAATTTTTATTATTGTGTCGTTGACAAGCATTTTATTCTTGTTTTAAGTCAAGTGCTTGTCAGCAAGACATTATGGGAAGCGTTTACTCGACGCTCTTTCTTGGCTTTCTGAAACTTCGCAACTTTCAATCATCGTCAAGAGTGAGACAACCGTAAATACCTTCGTATATGTTCATACATGCCGGTGGTATGCGCTAATGCGCATGCTGTCGGATTGTCGGCATATTCAGCGTGAGGTTACTGTTGTCCGTTCTACGGTGATGGGCAATGCGAAGGCCTCAGAAAGCGGAACGGGCGAAAAAGTACAGGCCTTGCGCTTTTCTTTT
>CAZCZX010000095.1:6450-10249 GCA_964503095.1 uncultured Sangeribacter sp. | reverse complement strand
GGGCGAATACCAGAGTGGCCAAATGGGGCAGACTGTAAATCTGCTGGTTAATACCTTCGGTGGTTCGAATCCATCTTCGCCCACACGTCATTCATTCATTTATTTTTTTTTCGCGGTTTCCCTCAGGTGCCGCGTTTTTTTATGATATGGTGCCTAAAAACTAAACCCCAATGCAACTCCTGCACTCGTCTCGCTTGCAATGGGTATGACGGCCACTTCATGTTTCTGGAGATACGGGTGAGTAAAGATCATGGCACTTGCAGCTCCGATTGCTGCCCCTGCCGCCACATCCCACCAGTGATGCTTCTTCCCGTAAACTCGTCCCCATGCAGTATAGGTGGACAATGCATAAGCAGGAATACTCCATTTCCAGCCATATCTCCTCCCAATGTAAGTGGCTGTCGCAAAAGTCACAGCAGAATGACCTGAAGGAAATGAATGTGTGTTGCTGAAATCGGGGCGGTTTTCCTTAATTGCATATTTCAGTATAAGGGTGGCTCCTGCCGTGGCAGCCGCGGTGAAAGCACCCTCCTTGAGTCCTTCCCAGTCTTGCTTGAATAATGTTGCGGCCAGCGCTGCGGCAGGAAGTGCTACAGCCACAACATCGGTTGATATTCTTACTCCTTTTTGCGCTGATGTCGGATTAAATGTAGTCTCTTCCGCGGATACATGTAATGGAAAAGACGTCATAATAGTTAGGACTATTATGACTATTGAATAGATCCTATTTGAGTGATCTCTTATGCTAAATATTAGTCCGTTTGTCAGTTTATTTTCCTTCATTTTTGCAAATATCAAGTTAATTTAGTAACTTTGCATTGATTATTGACTGAAGCGTTTTCCCTATGGAGTGGCTTCCCTATATGTCTATATCTAATGAACGTTATTTTTGACCCAATAGTGTTCCACACAGTGGAATATATAATGATAGCACTTGCCGTGGTGGTGTTTGTGGCTCTTCGCTTCATCACGCCCGGGTATGGCATGTTTTATTCTTCGAAATGGGGCCCGACATTTGGCAATCGCCTTGGATGGGTGATGATGGAGGCTCCATCTTTTATTTGCATGGCTCTTTTATGGGCTTTTTCTGATCGCAGTGGAGAATCAGCATTGATTGTAATGGCTTCCCTATTTTTGCTTCATTATTTCCAACGTTCATTTATTTTCCCATTTCTCATCAAAGGTAAGAATAGGATGCCGTTGTGCATTATTCTTATGGGTTGCATGTTTAATGTGATAAACGCTTATTTGATAGGAGGCTGGTTGTTTTATGTGTCTCCCGTCAATTCATATCCTGCCTCCTGGCTTGCAAATCCTAAATTCATTATTGGAGTGGTGATTTTCTTCATTGGCATGGGAATCAACCTTCAATCAGATCATATCATTCGTCATCTTCGTAAGCCTGGCGATCGCCGTCATTACATTCCAAAAGGGGGCATGTTCCGCTATGTGACATCAGCAAATTATCTGGGGGAATTGACAGAGTGGGTAGGCTATGCAGTTCTCACATGGTCGCTTCCCGGAGTGATATTTGCGCTTTGGACATTCTCCAATCTTGCTCCAAGGGCTCGCGCGCTCTATTGCAGATATGAAGAAGAATTTGGCGAAGAATTTACTAAACTCAACAGAAAATATATTATTCCATTCATATGGTGACAAACCACGATAGATTATTCACTCCCGGGAAGATTGGTCCTGTGGAATTGCGCAACCGTTCCATCCGGAGCGCCGCCTTCGAGGGGATGGGAAAGGACAATAATCCCACAGAGATGCTCCGTGACTATCATTGGAGCGTGGCAGATGGAGGTGTAGGCATGACTACTTTGGCTTATGCCGGAATCAATCGCTCGGCGTTATCGTTTGAGACTCAGCTCTGGCTTCGCCCTGAGATAGTGGGCTCTCTTCGTGATATCACTGATGGCATTCATGATCGTGGTGCTAAAGCCTCAATACAGATTGGACATTGTGGCAATATGACCCACATTAAGACTGCCGGTGGAATTCCTGTTGGTGCCTCTACGGGCTTCAACCTGTATTCTCCCACAATTGTCCGTGGCTTAAAAAAGGATGAACTAAAACAGATGGCTCGCGATTTCGGCGATGCAGTCCGTACTGCTCGCGATGCCGGCTTCGATTGCGTTGAGGTGCATGCAGGGCATGGCTATCTGATCTCCCAGTTCCTTTCCCCTTACACAAATCATCGTCGCGATGAGTTTGGCGGATCGCTCGACTCCCGTATGCGATTCATGCGCATGTGTATGGAAGAAGTGATGGAAGCAGCCGGAAGCGACATGGGTGTTTTGGTGAAGACCAATATGCGCGATGGCTTCAAGGGGGGGCTTGAAATCGATGATTGTATCACAGTGGCGAAGGAAATTGAAAATCTTGGGGCTCATGCCATTGTGCTTAGTGGAGGGTTTGTCAGCAAAGCTCCCATGTATGTGATGCGTGGTGAGATGCCCATCTACACTATGACCTATTATATGAAGCTTTGGTGGCTTAAATATGGAGTGCGCATGGTGGGAAAATACATGATACCGAAAGAACCCTTTAAACCCCTGTATTTCCTCGACGATGCCAAAAAGTTCCGTCAGGAACTCAAGTTGCCACTCGTATATGTCGGTGGAGTAGTGGATGGCGAGAGTATGGACAAGGCTCTTTCGGAAGGATTTGAATTTGTGCAAATGGGGCGTGCTCTGCTTAAAGAACCGGATTTCGTAAATAAATTAGCTGCAGAGGCGGCTCATCATTGTGGATGTGAGCATATCAATTACTGTATAGCCCGTATGTATAGTCGAGAGATGGCATGCCATTGCACTGTGCCCAATCTCCCTCCGAAAATTCAAAAAGAAATTGAAAAAATCAAAGCCAAGGGCTAACAAATGGAATCTTTATCTGGAAAATGGGCAGTTGTGACCGGTGCTGATGGTGGTATCGGTATTGAATTCTGTCGTGCGTTGGCACGTCGTGGTTGTTCACTCGTTATGGTCAGCGTGACTGTCGATCCTTTACGTCATGCTGCTTTGGCTCTGGAAAAAGAATTTGGAATCAAGGCATTGCCATTTACTCTTGATCTTACCGACCCACACGCAGAGTCACTGTTGGCAGCATTCCTCGGCACTAATTGCGTAGAAGCAGATTTCGTGATTAATAATGCAGGAATTTTTAGCTTTAAAGAACTTGCAGACACCTCAGATGAGAAAATACGAAGCTTTATTGATCTTCATATCCGCGCCACTACTATATTATCAGTCTATTTTGCACGTAGATTTAAGGAGCGCGGAAGCGGACGAATCCTAAATATGTCGTCAATGTCATGCTGGATGCCCATGCCTGGGTTGGCTATGTATGCTTCCACCAAAGCCTACATTCGGGTATTTACTCGTTCGCTTCATTATGAACTTAAGGATTATGGAGCCTCTGCGACTGTGGCTGCTCCCGGGGGAATTGCCACATCTCTTTTCGGACTTCCGGATAATCTGATGAAGATTGCGGTAGGTATTGGTGCTGTAGCAAAACCTGATAAATTTGCGGAAAAGGCTGTAAAGGCTATGCTTAAAGGAAAGAAGCAATATATAAATGGATTAGTCAATCGCCTTGCAATCTTTTTCATCGGCATAACACCCACATGGCTTCGCATGCAAGTGAAGCGGCGCCTTCTCGATAAAGGAATCACCAAATGAGAATTTAGAATTGAATTTAGAATTTAGAATTTAGAATTTTTAGGGAGGTGATGCTTAAGGCTGTCCATAACGCTACTCATAATTATGCATTATGCATTATGCATTATGCATTCAAG
>CAZCZX010000095.1:0-6350 GCA_964503095.1 uncultured Sangeribacter sp. | reverse complement strand
ATTATGCATTCAAGGTGACTCCTTGGATAGCATTCCTATTATCTCTTATTGTCTATTGGCTTACTGTTGACCCGGGCGCATCTTATTGGGACTGCCCGGAATATCTTATGACTGCTCTCCGCCTTGAAGTAGGTCATCCTCCGGGCAATCCTGGGTGGGCGCTTACTCATCGGTTTGTATCATGTTTTTTCCCGGATCCGGCTTTGCAGGTGCGTGTTGTCAACATGATGTCAGGCCTCTTCACGGCTCTCTCTGTGATGCTGCTTTGCTCGGTGACAATCTCCGTAATGCGTTGGATATGGCCTGTAAAAAGTAGTCAACGGTGGCAACGTATAGCGATTTCTGTATCTTCTCTTGCAGGGTCTCTTTGCTTTGCATGGTCTGATTCTGCGTGGTATAGTGCAGTGGAGGCGGAGGTCTATGCAATGTCGCTGTTCCTTTCGGCTCTGACGGTGTGGATGGCACTCCGATGGGCATTCACTTTCAATTATGCAGCCCGTTGCCGATGGCTCATTGCTCTTATGTATGTCATAGGCTTTTCGATAGGTGTGCATCAGCTAAATCTTCTTGCTCTCCCTGCAATAGCGATGGTAATGGCATTTCGTGTCAGAGGAAAGAAAAGATTCAGTTTTCTGCGGATGTCATTTGCTTTTTTGTTGGGATGCATTGCAGTGGTGCTGATACTAAAAGGCATAATTCCATTATCTCTGTCTTTAGCGGCGCAAGTAGAGTTAAAGACGGTTAATTCATTGGGATTCCCTTATTGGGTAGGAGCCATCATTTTCTGGTGTGCAGTCATAACAATTGTCATTTCGGTTGCGATTATAGCCAAGGATTCTAAAATAAAGGTTTCTATGCCTCTTTGGTGTTTGGCTGCTGTGATGATTGGATATTCAGTCTATATTCTTATTCCACTGCGAGCATGGGCTAATCCTCCTATAAATGAGGGGAATCCATCGGATATTTTTCGACTGTCGGATTACCTTGACCGTCGACAGTATGGCGAGGCTCCGTTGCTATATGGGCGCACCCCCTATAGCCGTATCATGAGAATGGAAAGAGTGTCTGTAAATGATAGAGGAGATACAATTCGCGACTATTCATGGAATGCAATGGAAGTCAGGGGGCGTGACATGCGCCCTATGGTCAGGAATGGACATATTCCAAACCGTTCAAGATTTCTAACGGATGAAGACCGCCGCATTAATGAAGCAATAGCTAATAAAAGGCTTTCTCCAACTGGCTATGTGGTGGCTGGATTCAGGACAATTCCGAAATATACCCCTGAACTAAACATGTGGTTGCCAAGGATTCATGCATCGTCTCCTGATCACCTTGACGCTTATCGTGATTGGACCGGTATGGACTCCGCAAGCATGGTGCAGGTACGCATTTCTGAAGCCTTTGATTCGCTTGGACGTTCGGTGCCGATGCGGGATTCCAACGGAGTTCCTATAGTAAAATACTCATTGCGTCCCACCTATATGCAATCTTTGGGATATCTGTTTGGGTATCAGATAGGATATATGTATTTCCGTTATCTAATGTGGAACTATGCCGGCAGGCAAAATGATGTTGCATCTACAGGTGAAATCGACCATGGAAATTTTATCACAGGAGCTGCTGTCATTGATGACCTCATGCTTGGCCCTCAGTCTCAACTGCCAAAGGAACTTGGGTCGGGAAATGAAGGGAGAAACGTATATTGGTCGGTGCCATTTATATTAGGAATCATAGGCGTAATCTGGCTTTTTAAAGGAGGACGCAGAAGATTTGTTACCATTAAAATGCGGCATGCTGCTTGGGTATCCCTGGTACTGTTTTTTATGACTGGAATCGCAATTATCTTTTACCTGAATCAGACGCCGGGAGAACCCCGCGAGCGTGATTATTCCTTTATGGGAAGTTTCTGGACATTTGCCATATGGATTTCATTCGGTATGTTGCTCATTCTTAAGTCAGCAAAAAGAAAATGGGTAAGGGGAGTGGCATTGGCTGCAGTATGCTCTGTGCCATTGTGGATGCTTGCCGAAAACTATACCGATCATGATAGAAGTCACCGCTCTGCGACGCTCGACTATGCCACTAATCTTCTTGAGTCGCTTGATCGGGATGCAATACTTTTTGTAGACGGCGACAATTACATTTTCCCTCTTTGGTTTGCTCAAGAAGTGATGGGAGTGCGTCGGGATGTGACAGTGGTTTGCAATGCCTATCTTGGAAGCGACTGGTATGTGCGTCAGCTTATGATCCCTCGTTACGGTTATGAGGGATTGAGGATGACTGCTAAAGAGGGCGACATAGCGCTTGGCAATTATAATATGATGAGATTCCCCTCTGCTCTCTCTGATACTGTCCCTGCTCTGGAAGCATTAAAAGATTTATATGCTGATATGTCGCCAACCCCTTCGTTTAAAAACCGCTGGCTTATCATGGGTAGGGATTCCATCAATCAATGGGTATTCGACCTTCTTTCTATTCCCGGTAAGGGGGCTGGTTCTCTCGGGGGACTTCGTGAAGTCGCAGAAATTGACATCGTGGCCACTAACTCAGCTTTGCGCTATCCGCGTCCCATCTATTGGCATCAGCAACTTCAAAAAAATAAGTATGTAGGTTTCTTTCCATTTACACGTCAATCATTGTTCACCCGTAAGCTGATGCCGCTTGCTCCTGATACTGTGGTGCTTCTTGATGAGGCACTGAATGCTCTTCCTAAACTTCGTTGGGGTGGGCTTGATCGTGCTCCATATCCTGGAGTGGATGTGTTGTCGCAAGCGGCTTTACAGCGTGCTTCTTTAATTAGATTGGCGGAATCCCTATCTAAAGATGGCCGGCATGATCAAGCCTTGCACGTGGCTAAGTCGGCAATAGTCCGTTATCCATCGAATGTGGTGCCCTTTACGATCCGCCATCATGTAGATAGTGCTTATTTTGAAGCCCGTCAACTTGCTAAGGTATTGACTGTATCAGGCAAAGCATTAGGAGATACTGCTGCCATTTCTCTTGCAAGGCAAATCGAAGCCGACGATAGTATTCGTACGCTTTCGTTCCGCCACTACAAAGAATCCCTACCTCGAAATCGGCGATCAGCGCTCTCTCCTGATTCCCGCAACCATTCACTTCTGAAATAAATTTGTCACTTCAAATATTTTTTGTAATTTTGCATTCGCATTCGCTCGCGAGTGAGAATTAAAATAATTTAGGGGTGCGTCATGGCCTCGTGGCTATGAAGCTGAGAATAAACCCTTTTAACTTGATCCGGTTAGTACCGGCGTAAGAAAAATTAACCGACATGAAAAAGACCTTTTCATGGAGTATGGCTCTTGCATGCATGGCCGTGCTCCCCGTTTCGGCAGAGAATGCCGAAGATGCGACTCTCAATGAGAGTCTTGATAGTTTGATCACAGTCCTCGATGCTGTGGAAGTGACTGCAAATCGTGCAGGAGTTAAGACTCCGGTAGCATTCACAAATGTCAATTCCAAAGAAATTTCCAAGAAAAACGACGGTCGCGACATTCCCTCTCTTCTTGAAATGACTCCGTCGATCATTTCTACTGGAGATGCAGGCGCAGGTATAGGCTATAGCAGCCTAAGTGTGCGTGGATCAGATGCCTCCCGAATCAACATTACTGCCAATGGCGTGCCAATCAACGATAGCGAAAGCCATAGGGTCTATTGGGTCAATATGCCTGACCTCGCCTCCTCTCTTAACGACATTCAGATTCAACGCGGTGCCGGCACGTCGACCAATGGTGCCGGGGCATTCGGAGCTTCGATCAATATGCTGACCGACTATCCATCTACAGATCGCAATGCGATGGTGTCAGTTTCTTATGGATCGTTCAACTCGAATCGAGAGACTGTCAAAGTGTCGTCAGGCTTGTTTGGCGACCATTGGAGCGTAGATGCAAGGATAAGCCATATCGGCTCTGACGGATATATCGACCGTGCTTTCTCCAAACTCTGGAGTTATATGGGACAATTGGCTTATCGCTCAGATAATACCACTATTCGTCTGCTCGCTTTCGGAGGAAAGGAACGTACTTACATGGCTTGGGATTATGCTACTAAGGAGGAAATGGAAAAATATGGCCGTAGATATAATCCTTGCGGAAAATATACTGCATCTGATGGCTCTACAGCATTTTATAAAGACCAATGCGACAATTTCACTCAGCATCATTTCCAACTTCTTCTCAATCAGTATATAGGGCACTACGTCACGCTAAATGCCGCTCTCCATTATACAAAGGGTGATGGCTACTACGATCAGTATAAGACCAACCGCACATTATCGGAATATGGACTTAATCCCTTTCTTGATGCCGAAGGAAATCTTGTGAAAAAGTCAGACCTTATCAGAATGAAGTATAATGATAACGATTTCGGTGGAGGAATGGTCAATGTGAGGTATCAGAAAGAGGCACTGACTATTGTAGGTGGCGGCGCTGCCAACTGGTTTATCGGACGTCATTTCGGTGAGGTGAAATGGGTGCGCAATTTTATTGGTGAAATAGATCCTCTCCAGGAATATTATCGTAACAACGGTAGAAAGTTTGATTCCAACATATTCCTTCGCGGAGATTATTCTTTTGGAGCCGGGTTCTCAGCCTATGCTGATCTTCAATATCGTCATATTGACTATAGCATACGTGGCACCAACGATAATTATGATTGGAATATTGATGGTATGCAGATTCTTGACTTGAAGCGCAACTGGAATTTCTTCAATCCTAAGCTTGGTGTCTCATATAATGATGGAGGTCACCGTGCTTATGCTTCATGGAGCGTCGCTCATAAGGAACCGACACGTGATAACTTCACCGACAGTGATCCCGATCATTACCCGGTGGCAGAGCGCATGTTCGACTATGAGGCTGGTTATTCATATGGCAATTCTTTGTTTAATGTTGGAGCTGGTCTATACTATATGGACTATAAAGATCAACTTGTAGTGACCGGGCAACTTTCCGACACCGGAAATGCAGTCAGTGTAAATGTGCCGAAGTCATATCGTATGGGTATCGAACTTCAGGGAGCATTGCGTCCGACAGATTGGTTTGACTGGCAGATAAATGCCACTCTTTCACGCAATCGTATCAAGAATTTCACTGAATATATATATGAGGATGAATGGACCAATCCTATATCCATTGATTGTGGCGACACACCGATAGCATTCTCACCGGATTTCATTCTCCACAATGCATTCAATTTCAATGTTAGGGGATTCGAGGCATCTTTGATGAGCCGCTACGTGTCGAGTCAATATATGAACAATGCCAGAAGTGAGGAAACTAAACTTGACTCATATTTCGTATCTGACTTGTCGTTGGCTTATACATTCAAGAAGATTAAGGGAATGAAAGATCTTCGTTTAGGAGTGACCATCTATAATCTCTTCAACGAGAAATACTGCAGTAACGGATATTGTGGAGCCGGCTATTATCTGGAGGATGGAAAGCCCGTAATCTACCGCTACGCCGGTTATGCTGCGCAAGCCACTACCAACGTACTCGCGACAGTTACTCTTAACTTTTAATAATTTGAATTTAGAATTTTGAATTTAGAATAATTTGCTCTCGTTTTCATTCTCAATTCTCAATTCTCAATTCTAAATTCTCAATTCTCAATTATAGATCATGCCTTGGGATAAAATTCTTGAAATATTGGGTTTCTCTGTTGGGTTGCTATATCTCTGGTGGGAATATCATGCCGACTGGAGGATGTGGTATGCTTCGATGGTGATGCCGGCAATATCAATGTGGATATACTTCAGCAAGGGGATTTACGCAGACTTTGCCATCAATATCTACTATCTTGTCATAGCAGTCTACGGCTACATAGTCTGGACTAAAGGCCATAAAAAAGCAAATTTGTCTGAAATGTCCGACAAGTCTGACACGTCCGACGTGTCAGACCAGTCAGACCAGTCGGACCGGTCCGACTCGTCTGAAAAGAAAACTGCTATCACCAACATCCCTCCACGCATGCTTTTAGCGTGCGTGGCAGTCTTCCTTGCTCTATGGGTAGGACTCTACCTGATGCTGAACTATCTCACCGACAGCACTGTTCCTATACCGGATGCCTTCACCACCGCCCTCAGCATAGTAGGCATGTGGATGCTGGCCCGCAAATATTTGCAGCAATGGATAGCCTGGATTCTTGTGGATGCAGTTTGCACCTGCCTCTACTGGTATAAAGGAATCCCCCTCTACGCCATCCTCTACGCCATCTACACCATAATCGCCTTCTTCGGCTACCGCAAATGGCACCGCCTGATGCATGCATCGAGCAAAATCAATGATTAATCAAATAGCGGCGAATTCCTTTATGATTTATCATGATTC
>CAZCZX010000094.1:4743-10258 GCA_964503095.1 uncultured Sangeribacter sp. | reverse complement strand
AATACAGCAAGAATATGGCAAAACAGGAAGATGTCTTCAAGACGATTGTGGCTCATGCCAAAGAATACGGATTCGTATTTCAGTCATCAGAAATCTACGACGGTCTCAGCGCAGTTTATGATTACGGTCAGAACGGCGTGGAATTGAAAAATAACATCAAACGCTACTGGTGGGAAGCAATGACTATGCTTCACGACAATATCGTAGGCATCGACTCTGCCATTTTCATGCACCCCACAATCTGGAAGGCTTCCGGACACGTAGATGCTTTCAACGATCCTCTGATCGACAACCGCGATTCTAAGAAACGTTACCGTGCAGATGTGCTAATTGAAGATGAAATTGCTAAAATCGACGACAAAATAAATAAGGAGGTTGCTAAAGCCGCAAAGCGTTTCGGTGATGCTTTCGACGAGGCTCAATTCCGTGCTACTAATGCACGCGTGCTTGAGCATCAAGCAAAGCGTGACGAACTTCATCAGCGTTATTCCGACGCTATGAATGCCAACGACCTCAATGAACTCAAGCAGATTATCCTCGACTATGAGATTGTTGACCCGATAAGTGGAACAAAAAACTGGACAGATGTGCGCCAATTCAACCTCATGTTCAAGACTGAGATGGGTTCTACTGCAGATGGAGCAATGAACGTATATCTACGTCCTGAAACGGCTCAGGGTATCTTTGTAAACTATCTTAACGTACAGAAGACAGGCCGCATGCGTATTCCATTCGGAATCGCACAAATCGGTAAGGCCTTCCGTAATGAGATCGTAGCCCGTCAGTTCATCTTCCGCATGCGTGAGTTTGAACAGATGGAAATGCAATTCTTTGTTCGCCCAGGCGAAGAGATGAAATGGTTTGACTATTGGCGTCAGACACGTCTCAAATGGCATAAGGCTCTCGGTCTTGGTGATGCTAAATATCGCTATCATGATCATGAGAAATTGGCTCACTATGCAAATGCTGCTACCGACATTGAGTTTGAGATGCCATTCGGGTTTAAGGAAGTGGAGGGTATCCACTCACGCACAAACTTCGACCTTAGCCAGCATGAGAAATTCTCAGGCAAAAAGATTCAATACTTCGACCCTGAACTCAATGAAAGCTACGTGCCATACGTTATCGAAACTTCAATAGGTGTCGACCGTATGTTCCTGAGCGTATTCTGCAGCTGTTATGAGGACCAGGACCTTGGTAATGGCGACCGTCGTGTAGTGCTTCATTTCCCACCGGCATTGGCTCCTGTGAAGTGTGCTGTCCTTCCTCTTGTAAAGAAAGATGGACTCCCTGAAAAGGCTCGTGAGATTCAGCACAAGCTTCGTTTCGACTTCACTTGCCAAGTAGATGAGAAAGATTCTATCGGTAAGCGTTATCGTCGTCAGGATGCTATCGGCACTCCATACTGTATCACAGTGGATCATCAGACTCTTGAAGACAACACCGTCACCTTGCGCCATCGTGACACTATGGAGCAGGAACGTGTGAATATCGACGATCTTGAGAAAATCCTCGCAGAGAAAGTTTCTCTCAATTCACTCCTTAAGAAACTCCTCTAACTCCCTTAGCCCGGAGGGCTTAAATCTTGTTAACCCCCAGTGAAACTGGGGGTGTCAGGACTCCTCCAACCTTCTCTACCCCGGTGGGGTAGCACTTTAGAGTCTTTTATTATTATATATTATTTTCCTTATGAAGTTTATTTTTAGTAAAATAGCAATAACTCTTGCAGCCATTGTGGCTTTGACCTCCTTGTCAAGCTGCAACTACAACTCTCTTGTAGAAAAAGAGCAGAGTGTAGATCAGGCGTGGGCACAAGTGGAAAACCAGTATCAGCGTCGCGCAGACCTGATTCCGAATCTTGTGAACACTGTGAAAGGATATTCTGAGCATGAAAGCGAGACATTCATTAAGGTGACTCAAGCACGCAGCGGATTGACAGAAGCATATAATGCTGCTGAGGCCATCGAGAATCCTCAGCAGAATATACAAGCATATCAGGAAGCACAAAGCAAACTTAAAGGTGCACTTGATATATATGTCAATGCCGTGAAGGAAGCTTACCCCGACCTGAAGGCAAACCAGAACTTTATGGATCTCCAGACCCAACTTGAAGGCACAGAAAACCGCATTTCAACTGAGCGTGAACGCTACACTCAGGCTGTAAAGGAATACAACACTGCCATCAAGAAATTCCCTACCACTATCTATGCCGGATGGTTTGGTTTCAAGGAAAAGGAGCAGTTCAAGGCTGAGGCAGGTGCAAATAAAGCTCCGAAAGTCGAATTCTAATACAAATTTAAGAATCAAGCTGTAAAATCATGATTAATCATGATCAAACGAGATTTATCATGATTAATCAATCTCAATAAGAACGAATGAAAATAAAAAAATATTTAAGTCTTGCTGGTGTTGCCCTCTTGACTGCTCCAATTTTTTCCTCTTGTCTTGGAGATAATGACAACACCACTGACTACAAAGACTGGATCAACCAAAACGAGACCTACCTGTTAAGAATGGAAGATACTACGTTTAATGGGAAAAAAGTCTTTACAAAGATATCTCCAGTCTGGGCTCCTTCCATTTATGTCCTTGCTCAGTGGCACAACGACACGACTCTCACTGCCTCCAATCTCATTCCGATGGATAATTCCACTGTCGATGTGATCTATCAGTGTGAATATGTCAATGGTGTAGTGCTTGATTCAAGTTATAAAAATACCACTTACGGTGACAGTATCTACCGGTGTAAACCAAACGAAAACATATCAGGTTTCTGGACTATGCTGACCAACATGCACGTCGGTGACTCTGTGACTTGTGTGATTCCGACAGGGGCTGCCTACAGCAACACCAGTTCCACTGTCATCCCATATTCGACACTTGTCTATCACATGAAATTAAAAGCTATTCACGCTTACGAAACGTCAGGCATAAAATAAAAATATATGAATAAATATTTAGCCATGGCAATGGCTACGTCATCAATCGCCCTCTCATTTTCAACAATGAGGGGCGATGATGCATCTGTTAAGTTTGAAACTTTTAAAGTCTCGCCTGAAGTCTGTCTCAAATTGCCAGCACTTCCGACTGATTCAAGTCTTAAGGCGAAAAATGCTTTCTCCAACGAAAAACTACTTAAGACAGTCAACCGTAAACTTGACAAACCTACAGCAGATTGGATTGAGGTGGTTGCCGACACATCTAAATGTATCAATTTCCAGAAAGCAACTGATATGCCTATTCTGCGTACGCTTGCCACGCGGATGCGCCCCGATAGATTTGTGAAAGGAACGCTAAGGATCAAATCGAATGTGATGGCTGAACTGTCGGATGCCTACGGTAGTCTGGTCACCATAAATTCTGCCGACTCCGTTCCCACTTGGGATAAGACATCTATAAAGCTCGAACCTGCTGAAACTGCTTATTTCTATATTACATATATATCTTTCCCGGACGATCCTTCCGATCCATGCATTCAACTCGAGTTTGAGCCCGACGAAGAATTTGAGAATGTAGAATATGCTACCGGTCCTGATGTCACTACTCGTTTCCGCGTAGATGAGTCGGCTCTCGGCACTCGTGTGAGCCGTGCTTCCATTTCTCCAGATGGGAAATATATGATCCTTTCATATGTCACTACCTATGGAGAGGATAAGCGGCGCTATTGGTCGGAACTTTTGGAATGCGCTTCTGGCAAGACAATCAACGCCACCCTTCCTCAAGGTGCTTTCTGGATGCCTAAAGGCAGCAGTGTAGGTTATGTCATTGTGACTAATGATACTTATTCTCTATATGCTCTTGATGCTTCCACTCAGAAACAGACTCTTCTTGCTTCGGAACTTCCGGATAATGATTTCACGGTAAGTCCCGACGGAACTTTTCTTATACTTTCTCATCAAATTAAAGGAGCAAAGGATTTAGGAACTGTTAAGAGACTTCTTGATCCCGATGACAGGCTTGCCGGCCATCGCAATAGATATTATCTTGAGAAATATGATCTAAAATCCGGAATTAAGCAGCCTCTGACATATGCAGGAAACTCGACTTACTTATATGATATCTCTCCGGATTCTAAAAAGATTATATATGGTAGCACCAACGAGAAGATAGATCTATTTCCATTCTATTTTCAGGATCTTATAGAATTGGATTTGAATACTCTTGCTACCGATACTCTTGTGAAGGCAGATCCTTACATTCAGTCGTGTGCTTATTCTCCTGATGGCAAATCTCTTTTTCTGACTGGTGGCCCAGAGGCTTTTGGTGCAATTGGTAAGAAAAATGGAGGCCATAAGTATAGCAATGATTATGATGTGCAAGGATATATCATGACGTTAGAAGATAAGTCTATCCGTCCGATGACTATGGATTTCAATCCTTCCATTGAAGGAGGTCCGGTTTGGAATCATGCTGATGGGCAGGTATATTTCCGTGCTTCTGATGGTTTTGACCTGTATGTCTATAAACTAAATCCAAAATCAGGAGACATTTCGAAATTTGATTTCAATATGCCTTACATTTCTCGCTTCTCCATAGGCGATGATGAAAGCCGATGGATGGCAGCCGTTGGCTCTGATTATCATTATGCAGGCAAGTGTGAGTTAATGGATCTAAAGACTGGCAAAACAAGGCTTATCGATGATCCCTATTCTCGCGACTATCCTGATTTAGAGGTTGGCGAGGCCTCCTCATGGAGTTATAAGGCTTCTGATGGCACGACTATCGACTGCATGCAGGTGCTCCCTCCAGACTTTGACCCCAAAAAGAAATATCCTTTGATAGTTTATTACTATGGAGGTTGCTCACCATGCCAAAAATATTTAAGTGTCTATGACCCTCAGATTTTTGCATCTCGTGGGTATGTCTCTCTCGTGATAAATCCTTCCGGTGCTTATGGCTACGGACAGGAGTTTTCGGCTCGACATGCAAATGCTTGGGGCGACCGCACTGCTGATGATATAATAGAAGGCGTGAAAGAATATTGTCGCACACATGAATTTGTCAACGACAAGAAAATCGGTTGTCTGGGTGCAAGTTATGGTGGATTCATGACTCAATATCTGCAGACTAAGACCGACATCTTTGCAGCTGCAGCCTCTCATGCCGGAATTTCAAATGTGGCTTCTTATTGGGGTGAAGGCAACTGGGGATATTCCTACAATACTACTGCGGCTCCCGAATCTTACCCTTGGAATAATCCTGACCTTTTCACCAAACATGGTTCTCTATTCAATGCCGATAAGATTCACACTCCGCTTTTGCTTCTGCATGGAAATGCAGACACAAACGTGCCGATAGGAGAGAGCATCCAGCTATTCAATGCTCTTCGTATTCTTGGACGCGATGTAGAATTTGTTCAAGTAGATGGCGAAAACCATATCATCTCAAACCATGACAAGCGTCTCCCTTGGCATGCTACAATCATGGCATGGTTTGCAAAATACCTCCAAGATGATCCATCCTGGTGGAACGAACTTTACTCAGATTAAAAACTTAGCCCGGAGGCCTCTAAATC
>CAZCZX010000094.1:0-4643 GCA_964503095.1 uncultured Sangeribacter sp. | reverse complement strand
AATAAAATAAGCCCGGAGGGCTCTAAATCTTGTTAACCCCCGGTATAACCGGGGGAGATTAGGCCCTCCTCCTCTCTACAACCCCGGAGGGGTTGAACTAAAATATGTTACTTATGTTCAAAAAGACACACCATAATATATCAATAGTAGCAGCGGTCCTGTCGCTATGGCTCCCTATAAGCATTTGGGCAAGCAACCCTAAGCGAGAATTTCGTGGTGCTTGGCTGCATATCATTGGTCAGACACAATATATGAATACCCAGCAAAAGGGTTCTGCAAAGCTTAAAGAGTATATTGCAGATCAAATCGATAGACTTCATCGTGCCGGTTGCAATGCTGTAATATTCCAGGTGCGTCCTACTGCAGATGCCGCTTATATAAGTGATATAGAACCATGGTCGAGCTGGATTACAGGAAAACGTGGTGTGGCTCCTGCGCCTCTGTGGGATCCCCTCGAATTTGCTATCGAGGAGGCTCATAAGCGAGGTATGGAATTGCATGCATGGCTTAATCCTTATAGAGTCACTTCCTCCCCAAAGGAAGTGCTTCCCGCTGATCATATCTCAAAGAAATATCCGGAACGGTTTTTCAAATATGATGGTAAGATTTTTTTCGATCCGGCATATCAGGAAAATCGTGACTATATTTGCGAGGTGGTGAAAGATATCACTACTCGCTATGATGTAGATGCCATTCATATCGACGACTATTTCTACCCTTATCCTGTTGCCGGCGTCAAAATTCCTGATGCCGCCTCATATGAAAAATTTGGTGAGGGAATGAAGATAGACGACTGGCGTCGTCATAATGTTGATTTGTTGATAGAGCAGATGAATCAAACTATCAAGTCTACAAAACCTTGGGTAAGATTTGGTGTAAGCCCTTTCGGAATTTGGAGAAATAAGAAAACGGATCCACGTGGCTCTGATTCAAATGGTCTGCAAAACTATGATGGTCTTTATGCCGATGTGCTTCTTTGGGCGAAAAACGGCTGGGTTGACTATCTTGCGCCACAGCTATATTGGACTCTCGATTTCAAGGCTGCCCCAAGTCGTCATCTTGCTCATTGGTGGAATGATAATTGCTATGGAGTTGACGTATTCATAGGTCAGGATGTGCAGCGCACAATGAATAATGCCGATCCAAAGACCGGAGATTCCAACGAACTTGCCACAAAAGTGAAACTCTCGCGCGAACTGCCAAACATCAAGGGCAACGTTTGGTGGCATGGATATTGGGTGACCGATAATATGAAAGGAGTCGCAGACTCTCTTGCCTATGTGCATCAAAACACAGTGGCTCTTCCGCCTGCCTATGGCAGTGCAAAAGAGGCTCCTCTACCGGTCAAGAATCTAAGGATGACAAAGAAAAATGGCAAGATATACTTGGAGTGGGATTCTGATAAAATGCATAATAAGGCCACGGATCAAATCAAATTTGTGGTTTATTCATTTCTTGAAGAGGAACCAATCGATGTTGAAAATGTGGAAGCTATCATGATTATGACTCCACGTAAGGAATATCTTGTTTCTGATGATGATGACGTTGAATCTATCAAAGGGATGCGTTTTGCTGTTACAGCCCTCGACCGCAACAACCGCGAATCCCTTCCAATTGAAATAACCCTATGAAAGAGTTCTTAGACGAGCAAGCGGCCCTTATCAACCGTCCTGAATTCATAGCTGATGATCCTGTACAGTTTCCAAGAAGATTCGATAAACTTCAGGATATAGAAATAGTCTCTCTTTTAGCATCTCATATAGCTTGGGGTAAACGCACCATGATATGCCGTGATGCAGAGCGTCTTTTGAGTCTTATGAGCCATGATCCATACAACTATGTGATGGAAGAAGGTTATCTCGATCTTGATCCATCTCAAAACATACATCGCACTTTCTTTGCCAGAGATCTGCAACATCTCTTGAAGGGACTGCGTGAGATATATCGCAAATACGATAGTCTTGATGCATTCAGCGCAGCTATCAAGGCAGCCGACGACCCGGCACCTTCATGGAAACTGGTGGAGGAAATGCAAAAGATTATAACCGATGCTAATGGAGGAGTAGTATCTAAGAGAGGTCTTCCCAACAATCTAAAACAAACAGCATTGAAACGTGTGAATATGGCTTTGCGTTGGCTTGTAAGAGATGACGGGATAGTAGACATGGGAGTTTGGAAATCCATACCCAAGTCAAAACTCTATATTCCTCTCGATGTCCATGTAGGGAATACAGCGCGCGACCTTGGTTTGCTTACCCGAAAACAAGACGACCGCAAGGCCGTAGAAGAATTGACCGGCGTTCTTCGACAATACCGTCCCGACGACCCCGCCTACTACGATTACGCCCTCTTCGGCATAGGCATGTATGGAAAAGACGGCTTCCCTGCCGTCTAAGCGCATTCAGTGCGCATCCCGGAGCGTCAAATAAAGTAGTAAGCGCACTCCGTGCGCGCCAACGCGCGTAGAAGGTTTCTTCAGCAAGCAAATTTTGCAATTTTAGAAGAAAAAGCCAGTGTCACAATATGCCCTTCAATCTCCCAAGAAGATAAAAGCATTTCCATCTCGCCTCCGGAAGTCCTTACTACCCCCTTCCCATACTTCTCCGGAGTGGCTTGGGAAACACTCTGCGCTATATTAGGAAGCGAGATAATCCGATAATCCTCTTTCCAATCAGAAGCCTCTCCCATCACCGCTTTATAAAGGGCTTCTTTGCATGTCCAAGCAAGAATATTGACCATGACATCATCTGAGGGAATCATATTCAACTCTTCACCGGTGAGAAACTTCTCTCTGATTTTAATTACTTGTGCCCTATCAGCCTTTTCCGCATCCACTCCTATTGCGGTGCGAACATTCACTTCATCAAGATTGATGTCCGGAGTCTTGGGAATAGAAGCAACCACCAGGAAATGCGATGTATGAGACAGAGAAATACGCTGTGGAATCCCTTCAAGAAGGGGTGCACCATTATCCAAATGTGCAATCGATCTGTATTCACCCTCAGCTTCAGAAAAAATCTGCATGGCAAAGAGCTTCCATACTTTTGCAGATTTCTCCTCCGCTCCATATATCTCTTCGATTGCAATTCCACAGGGAGCCACCTCCCTCTCATACATAAATTCTCCCATGGTTTATTAGGTTGTCAAGTTATTGTGTTGTTAAGTTTTCATGTCGGAATAGCCCGGAGGGCTTAACATCTTCTTAACCCCCGGTGAAACCGGGGGAAATGTCCTCCTCTTCCAATCTACCCCGGAGGGGTAGCACTAAAAGGACTCTCTAATTATGCATTAAGCATTATGCATCAATTTAGATACCCTGATTTTAGTGATGCGGTGCTTTTCCATCTGCATGATGAGGAAGCGGAATGGACCGCGCTGCAAAGATTCCTTATTCTCAGGGAAGTCTCCCTTTATCTCAAGCATAAGGCCGGCAAGCGTCTCGGCATCACCGATATCTCCAAGTTCTTCTTCTTCTGAGTCAGTAACTCGGCAAAAGTCGCTGATTGGAATTTTGGCATCAAACACATAGGTGTCCGGACCAATTTTCCTATAAAGATTCTGGCTCTCATCATATTCATCATCAATCTCTCCGACTATCTCTTCAATCACATCTTCGAGAGTCACGATTCCTTGGGTGTCGCCATATTCATCTATGACTATTGCCATGTGAATCTTCTTTTTGCGGAAATCCTCAAGCAGATCGTCGAGTGAACGGGATTCCGGGACGAAATAGGCATCTCTGATTAATGCTTGCCATCGGAATTTATCATCTTGAGTGCCTATATAGGGAAGCAAATCTTTTGAGTAAAGAATACCTCTGATTGTGTCTTGTGTACGGTCATAGACTGGAATTCGGCTATACCCCGACTTTACAATTACATCAAGCACCTCTCTGAAGTCAACATGATATTCAATGTCTGTCACATCTACTCGAGATATCATAATCTCGCTTGCCCCTTTTTCTCCAAATGTCAGAATCCCTTCAAGCATCTCCTTGTCTTTCCCTTCTTGAAGATCGGATATTTCAAGGGCTTTTTCAAGTTCTTCTGTAGTGAGATTTTCCTGTTTCTTTGCTACTACCTTTTTTATGATAGTAGAGGATTTCACTAAAATAGATGAAAGTGGAGTGAATATTTTAGAAAAGAATCCTATTCCGGTCGCTGCCATCAATGCCCATTTCAAACTTCTTCCACGCGCAACGAGTTTTGGGAAAATCTCACCGAATAGAAGCAATAGAAAAGTTAATAAAACTGTCTGAAGCAAGAATCCGACAATCGACGAGTGAAATTTAACTGTTTGATTGATAGCATATGTGAGAAGCACAACCATTGTGATATTCACAAAATTATTCGCTATCAAGATGGTAGCCAATAGTTTTTCGGGATTTTTAATTAGGTGGAGTGCTTTTTGGGCGTTGGGACTTTCATCCTCTTCCAGGTCTTCAATTTCTCCTTGTGAAAGACCAAAATATGATATCTCGCTGCCTGAAACAAATGCAGATAGACATAGACATATAAGGGCTATTAGCACTATTATGCCCCAAGAAGTCCAGTCGGAGGGGGCATGAAATGATATGGCGCTTTGCGCAAGCTGGCTCAAGGCCAGCAATGGACTGTGTGCAGGTAAAGGGTCTGTATCCAATT
>CAZCZX010000093.1:0-10311 GCA_964503095.1 uncultured Sangeribacter sp. | reverse complement strand
GCTATAGTGTGATTTTAGCTGATTTTATTATAACATATAACAAGAAGAGCCTACAACCCACAATGCTCAATTGCACAAATACCGAAAATCGCTCCAACTTTGTAAACCAACATACGCTTTTGCTTTTCCCACAAGCGAGTGGCAATAATGACACATCAATCACTTGCGGATTTGGGAAATTAATATTAAATTTGCGGAAAGAAAGAAATTGAAAATTCCAATACAAGTGAAGAGAAAAAGTTGAAAAATTATGGATAAATACTTCATGAAATATTTGTTATTATCGATATGTTTGGCATTTGCCGGCATATTGCCTTTGCGTGCAAATGATTACTATGTCTCTCCTTCGGGTAGTGACTTAAATTCAGGATCTATAGATGCTCCATTACTGAATATCAAAACTGCTATTGATAAGGCTAAAGCCGGCACTACAATTTATTTGCGAGAGGGAACGTATCGTCCGTCAGTTGCTGACATCATGAAGGTGAAGGGTGAAAGCAATATATATGATTGTGTATTCTATCTTTCAGAAAACGGATCGTCTATGTTGCCTATTACTCTTTGCGGCTATCCTGGAGAGAAAGTTGTGATTGATCTTTCTGAAATCAAAACTGACAACCGCATAATGGGATTCGACATGCTTGGAAATTACTGGCATCTAAAGAACTTTGACATCGTTGGAATTCAGGTCACTCAGACTGGGCATTCCCAAAGCATAAATATAGGGCTTTTCGGAGGAAATAATTGCATTATTGAAAACGTCAATATGCACGATGGGATGGGTATTGGAGTTTATGCAACAAAGGGAAGTAATAATCTTGTGTTGAACTGTGATGCCTACAACAACTACGATCCTGTGTCAGGCAATGCACGCGGTGGCAATTGTGATGGTTTTGGATTCCATCTTAAGAGTGAATCTGATACAGGAAATGTTCTAAGGGGTTGTAGAGCTTGGAGAAACAGTGATGATGGATTTGATCTGATCAATAATTATGCCCCAGTTGTCATAGAGCAATGTTGGGCATGGGAAAACGGCTACGATGCTGAGATGATAAGTCGTGGAGATGGCACTGGCATAAAGAGTGGAGGTTATGGAATGAAACATTCTCCAAATGTCCCTGCCGAGATTCCTCGAAATATAATAAGGAACTGTATAACATATGCCAATAAGAACCAGGGGTTTTATGCTAATCATCACCTTGGAGGATTGAATTTCGTAAATAATTCCGCTTACTGCAATCGACGAAATTTCAACATGGTCAATAGAAAATCAGTTCAAGAAGCCGTTGATGTAGAGGGGTATGGGCATTATTTGGCAAACAATGTAGCATATCTTCCTACTCAAAATGGAGCTGACTGCATAAATATAAGTTTGAGTCAAAGCAGTCTATCTAATAATTCATTTGATGAAGCGATGACAATAGACCAAGATGATTTCAAAAGTCTGGATGCATCAGAACTGTTGTTGCCACGCAAAGAAGACGGATCTTTACCTGACGTCAACTTCTTAAGACTTAAAGAGTCTTCCAAGCCCTTCCAAAGCATGATGGGATGGGAATTTGAATAATTGTTATATAATAATTGTTATATAGAGTATGGAGAATATAATTTTTAAGTCGAGAGTGGACTGGTGGGTTTATGCTCTAATCCCATTTATTTTCATTTGCTGTTTGCTCGTTCCAATATTGACCAAGTCGGGTTATTGGGTTGAGCTTGCTTTGGCTATTTTATTTTGCACGATTGTTGTATTGACTTTAAATAGTATTCAATATGCAATTAGAGGAAATGAAATGGGAGTGAGGTATCTTTATAAATGGCAGTGGTTTCCAATAGAGGAAATAGAAAGTGTCAAACCTGTCAATAGCATTTTGTCATCTGCCGCTTTATCGACACATAGAATCGCTATAAGATTCAAGGATCGAAAGTTTTTAAAATCATTTGCTCCATTGGAAATATCTCCCAAAGATGAAAATGGTTTCATTCAAGAACTTCTGAGAATAAATCCTAATATTAAGGTCGGAAAATAAAAAATTAACGAAGCTCCCAATTTATAAGGGAGCTTCGCTTGTTTTATAGAAATGATCTACCGGGCCATGACCTTTCCCAATCTTATAGTTTGCTCCTGATTCGATGGCTTTTGAGATATATTCCTTGGCGAGTCTGATAGAATCATTCAGTGAGTTTCCCCTTGCGAGAAAAGATGCAATGGCAGAAGAGAGTGTACATCCGGTGCCATGTGTATTGACTGTGTCAATACGTTTTGATTCCAGAAAGATTGTCTCATTAGTCTCTGCATTATAGAAAATGTCAGTGAGTTTTTCATCAGACAGATGTCCTGCCTTAAGCATAACGGATGCCCCTAATTGTGACAATTCTTTCGCGGCTTCCGGCAATTCTTCCTGACTTGAAATCTTCCGATTCAGAAGCACTTCTGCTTCGGGGATATTCGGTGTGATTACACGGCTTCTGGGAATCAAAACATCACGAAGTGTCGCCACCGCATCAGCTTCCAATAGAGGGTCTCCGGAAGTTGCCACCATCACCGGGTCAAGCACAATGTTGGTGATTCCCGGATATTCGTCGAGAGTCTTTCTGACAGTTTCGATAAGTTCGGCAGAATGGAGCATTCCTATTTTAACGGCATCTGTGCCTACATCATCAAGGATAGAATGGATTTGGCAAGCGACAAAATCCACAGGAACAGGTAACACCCCATATACCCCCACCGTATTTTCATCTACCAATGCCACTATTGCAGAAGAGGCATAGCATCCGCATGCAGATATAGTCTTGATATCAGCCTGCAAACCGGCTCCTCCACTTGGATCACTTCCGGCAATAGTCATTACCCTATTGTAAGTCTTTGTCATATTTTCCATTTTTCCATATTGTAAGCGCTATCCCAAAACATCCATTCCATTTTTGTTGCCATCACAAATGCCTCCGTCATCTGACTTCTTATGTCATCGGAAGCATTGCATGCCAATTCGTCGCATATTTCGATTGCCCTACGGTTTGATTCGGCAAAAGTTTCATCTCCGTAGGTCTCTATCCAATGGAAATATGGATTTTCTTTGCTGCAATTCATCATAATTTCTTCTCCAACTTTCTTATACACCCAGAAACATGGGAGTATAGAAGCAGCTTCTATCTCAACCGGACTGAGACATTTTGCAGATTCATAAGAATTGTAGAGCAGTGTTGTGGGAGTTGGAAGTGCCTTCCTGGCTTCAGTGCCTAAGTATGATTCGTGCAGGATCTTTTCAACTGCAAAACCGTCTGTAGCAAACTTTAGGAAATCAACTGTCTGCTCTTGTTTGGGGAGACGAGAAGCAATGTGAGCCAAAACGCGGCTATAGTTTTCAATATATATAGAGTCTTGCTCCAAATAGAAAAGGAATTTCTCTTTTGGGAGAATCCCATTTGCCAACTCCACTACAAAGGGAAGTTCAAATATCTTTCTTATGGTAGGAAGAGCAGCATCCCAAGCCTCTTCGCTCCATTTTTTATTAGATGTCATAAGTCTAATACGTTAAATTGTAAATTTTTAAGGTCTAAAGTCAGAATCTTTCCAACAAGTGTCTCTCCAAATCCGCATATTAGTTTGATTGCTTCCGCTGCTTGAATAGAACCAATTATCCCGGGTAGCGGTCCTATTACTCCCCCTGTAGATTTCTTCATATTTATAAGAAGCTCTTTATCAGAATAAAGATCTGAATAGCGAATTCCTGAGGGAGTAAAAGTTGATACTCTTCCATCAAAATTTCCGATGGCTCCATGTATCCAAGTTTTGCCCAGTTCCCGGCAAGTGTCTTCGATAAGATATCGTGTCTTATGATTATCCGTACAGTCTATGATCAGATCATATCTTGAGATCATATCTCGAGAATTGTCAGCATTCAGTCCATTTTCCCAAAGATCAAATCTTGTCTTGGAAGAAAGTTCAGAAAGACGTCGATATGCTATCTGCGCCTTTAATTGTCCTTCTGTGTCTTCACTATAAAGAATTTGTCTATGAAGGTTGCTAATTGAGACGGTATCATTGTCGCAAAGACCGATTCGGCCGATACCTGCACCTGTAAGATAGGAGGAAACCGGACTGCCGAGGCCTCCTAACCCCACTATCAATACCGAAGCCTTGGCAAGTTTATTCTGTCCTTCCTCGCTAATCTCAGGAAGCATTATCTGGCGTGAATATCTTTCCATATTACGTGAATATCTTTCCATATTAGTCGAATACTTTATCCCAATCTTTCCAAACCACTTCATAGCCGCCTTTACGGATGGCCTCTGCTACATCCGCTGGAGTTCTCTCATCGCTGACAGAAAATTGTTCGAGTGATTGCGGATAAGTGTAATAACCTCCCGGATCAGTCTTAGATCCCGCACTCATTGAAGTCACTCCAAGTGTCATCATATTATCTCGGAATGTAGGATATTCCCTTGTGGAGTAAGAAATATCCACATCATGATCAAAGATGCGAAAAGCGAAAGTAAGTTGGCAGAGTTCGCGGTCGCTCATCACAACGTTTGGCTGAAAACCCCCGGCAGCAGGACGCATTCTTGGGAAGTTGACACTAAATCGTGACCTCCAATAATGCTTTTGAAGATAGCGCAGATGAAGTGCCATCATTGTCACGTCAGTGCGCCAGTCTTCAAGACCTATTAATACACCCATTCCAATTTTATGCAGACCTGCCATCCCCATGCGGTCGAAACCATTTAACCTCCATTCAAAAATAGATTTCATTCCAGCCGGATGATATGTCTTATATTTGTTCCGATTGTAGGTCTCTTGAAAGCATACCACTCCATTAAGACCGGCATGAGTCAATCTTTCATAATCCTCTGTTTTTAGAGGCATAACTTCCATTGAAAGATTATTGAAGTAGGGTCGGCAAGTGCGTAGTGCTTCCTCCAAATAGTCCGGTCCTGCGATTTTCGGATTTTCTCCTGTCACTAAGAGCAGATTTTCAAAAGGTCCCAGTCTTTTTATTGCTTTGCATTCATCTTCTATCTGACTCATAGAAAGCACCACTCGCTCGAACTTATTATGATGATTGAAACCGCAATATACGCATGAGTTTGTGCATGAATTAGTGATATACATAGGAATGTACATCGAAATTGTCTTTCCGAATCTTTCTTGAGTATAATGGCGGCTTAAGGCGGCCATCTGTTCAAGATAAGGGGTAGCCGCTGTTGAGACGAGAGCCATGAAGTCTGCAATGTCAAGACGTTTCTTTGTCAATGCTCTTTCAACATCAGCAGCCGTCTTCGACATTATTTGCTCGGTAGTCTTTTCCCAATCGTAATTGGATAATTCATCTGAAAACATCATGAAAGAAATGAAGTTAGCGGGCTGCTTGCTGCAGCCACATTCGACACTATTCCAAGACCTGCGCAATATGCCTCATGTCCAGCCTCCACTGCTTTTGCAAATGCTTTTGCCATAGCCACAGGATCATTGGCTATTGCAATGGCTGTATTCACCAATACTGCATCTGCCCCCATCTCCATCGCTTGCGCAGCATGGGAGGGTGCTCCGAGTCCAGCATCAATCACTACCGGTACGCAACTTTGCTCAATTATTATCTCTAACATATCTTTGACTACGATTCCCTTATTGGTGCCTATTGGGGCAGCCAATGGCATCACTGCCGATGTGCCGACATCTTCAAGACGTTTGCAAAGCACCGGGTCAGCCTGTATGTAGGGGAGAACTATAAAACCATCTTTTGCTAATTCTTCAGTTGCTTTAAGGGTCTCTATAGGGTCTGGGAGTAGATAGCGTGGGTCTGGATGAATCTCAAGCTTGATGAAGTTGGTCTCAAATGCCTCCCTTGCGAGTTGGGCTGCAAACACAGCTTCTTTTGCATCCCTAACGCCAGAAGTGTTTGGAAGCAACTGGATATTTGGGCGTAAGATATGGTTGAGTAGTTCATCTTCGGTATTGTCGGTGTCAATTCGTTTCAGTGCAACAGTCACCATCTCAGATTCTGATGCTTCGATCGCTTCCCTCATGATGCGGTTGGAACTGAATTTTCCGGTGCCAATAAAAAGACGGCTTGAAAACTCGCGTCCTCCGATTGTCAGTTTTTCCATATGTTTATGATTGATTTTGTTGTTTGTTCTTTATCCTTGGAATTTAATATCAGACCGGAAACTGCAACTCCGTTCACTCCAGTTTCCCGTAATGCACACAGATCATCAAGAGTGATTCCTCCGATTGCTACGACTGGAATGTTGATATCTTTTTGTTTGCAATAAGCCATTATTCTTTTGTATCCCTCCAAACCAAGAATTGGAGAGAGTCCTTTCTTAGTAGTAGTGAATCGGAAAGGTCCAAGACCAATATAGTTTGCTCCTGATGAGAAAGCCTTGAGCATATCTTCTTCAGTATTGGCTGTTGCACCAATGATTTTCGATGGTCCAAGAATTTTCCTTGCCTCCTCTACCGGCATATCTTTTTTGCCGAGATGCACTCCGTCGGCTCCGAGTGTCTCTACAAGATTTACTCTATCGTCAAAGATTAGAGTTGCACCATAGTTGCGGCATAAAGGAAGTATTCGGTTTGCCATTTCTGTGAATTCAAAATCTGATGCATCTTTCATTCTCAATTGCACCCATCGGCATCCCCCGCGGAGTGCATCTTCAAGACCTTCGTCTGTATGAGTGATAAGTTGAAGTATTTCCATTTTTGTCTTCCATGCCTCAGAGAGCATGGCTGCTCCTGAGAATCCTAATTCTTTAAGTTCTTTAAGTTTTGAAAAGGTCACTCCTCCAAGCGCATATATATTGTTTAGGTCTGCATTACTCAATTCTTCTGTAGAGAACCGACTTACATATCCCGGTTTGGATATACTGTCAAATATGGGGCTGAGTGTCACATAATCAAGATATGCAAATTGTTTTGTCTCTTCAATTGAGTGGCAACTTCGGCTGATTAGTCCATTCCATCCATCCGGTGGGAGGGGATTCCTTTGGTTGAGATGCACACCACCTAAATCCAATTCAATTGCAAGATCGAAATGATCGTGAAGTGAGATTAGTTGATAATACTCTTTGGGGATTTGTTTCAGCAATTCTGCAATTTGGTTTCTGGATGCTTGTGGCTTTCGTATATGCACGCGTGTCCATCCGCTGTCTAAAAGACGGCAGATGGCATCAGATTCTCCGTTCCAGAAATTGGGGGATGTGATGGCTATGAGTTTCATTAGCCGCCGCAAACTGCAGTGATAACGGTAATTTGGTCTCCCTCGGCGAGCATAATAGACTCCCAGTCTGCTTTCCTCACCACTTTATTATTTACCGCCACTGCCACGCCAGCTGTCTGTGACTGAATTTCATTGAGCAGTTCTGCTACTGTCAATTGGTCGGAATCCGAGATGAATTCCTTTTTATTTACAATAAGTTTCATAAAGCCTCCTTTCGTCGGTATTATCCGAATCAAGTTCATAGGGTTTAATCTCAGCCCTGCATTCAAAGATGCAAGACACCCCTGTTAATGCTAAAAAAGTTTATAGGATAATAAGGCTTGGAATGTTAAAGCCTCAATCCTTTTGCAAAGTTAATACTTTTATCTAAAATCTGCAAATAAATAAGAAATTCTTATTGGAATTTTCAGATTTTGTCAAACTCCAAAAAGAAATCAATTCAGAAAAAGGGCGCATCATAATCTGACTTATGATACGCCCTCATGATAATTTATAATAAAACCTTTAATTTATCATCTTATTATAACTTTTGAAGAAGTGCTCCCGATTTTCACAACATAAATGCCCGGTTCAAGTTCAATATGCATGTTTCCTTTGGATATTGCTTTTGTAATTCCGGAAGCAGAGAACACCTTTATTTCTTCATCACCCTGAGCATTCACAGCAAGTTGTCTTTTAGAAATAGAAATAGCAGTGCCTTTTGGATGAGCATTTATTATTCCAACCCCAACAGTTCCTGTCGATACGGTCATGGAATCAGAAGGATTTGACACATAATCTACATAGTTTCTGTTTGTGGAGGCAGTCACTTTGTAAGAATGGTCGGAGCCTTCGCGGATACCATCTATAGTGATAGATGTGGCATCTGTAAAGTGGACGGAGAAGGGTACAGATATTTCCTCTCCTTTACGGAGATTTTGGATTATCTTGACATCGTCAACATAGAATGGCGTTCCTGTCTTGTTCATAAATGCTACGACTACATTCGATAGATCTGCTCCTTCCGGGTTGGGTACGGTAACACTTGCAGAGTGCGAGCCAACGGTTGGGGTCTCGATAAGGGCTGCTGTCACAGCCTGTGAGTCGTCGATGGAGTTTAGTACCATAACAAAAACACCTTCTTCAATGGTATTCCCTTCGTAATCAGTAATTCCGTCGGTAGTAGTGACTACAGTTGCTTCCACATCAAAACCTTGACCTGCATTTCCTGATAGATTTAGTGCTGGAGAAACAACGAGACCTGCTGTTCCATACCATGAAGTCCCAGTGGTGCCTACCATGCCTGGCTTCCATGCAGGTTGTGTTGCGCACCATCCAGTGTTTGCCATACCATTTTCTGCGAAATTGAATGGAGACATCCAGTAATTTCCTTCGCCGTCAATCATATTGAAATCTTCCTCAAGAATTACTGTGCCGGGCTCATCTTTATTAGCCCTAATTATGCAGTCTGTCTCAACCTTATATTTAGTGGCGTGACCCAGTTTCTTCCAGTTGGCGGTGAATGAAATAGGGGTAATATTTGTAGGCTCGAGTACTTCTGGCTTCAGCCCAGTGATTCCGTCTACCCAAACCACATAACTTGGCTCGGATAAAATCTCACCGTCTGTAGCCTGTACATAGTAGGAGTAATCATATTCAGGATCTATGCCAGTTACGGTGAATTCAGTTTGTTCCAAATCAAGGTCTTTCACTACGTATTCAGTTATTCCTCTCGAAGAGTAACTGATCTCAACATCATCGATGTAAAAAACTACCTTACCTTTTTGTATCATTGATATGCGTACTCGTGTGGCATCTTCATCAAGGGCATCTTTTGAGAATGAATAGAAGTCTCCGTCTTTTTCCATCCACATTGCAGGGAGATGTGCGATATTCTCCCATTTTTCAGTGAGAGAATGGTATATTTCAACCCTTAGGAGCGACATACCGTAGTCGTCATCATCCATCTGTGAAGGTTTCACCCAGAATTTGAATTCGTCAATAGGTTCGGGAGTCTCGGGAGATGTAATTACATCTTCCTCTGCATCGAATAGTAGAGATTGTGGAGCTGAAAAGAAGGTGTTCTCTGCAGTGCTCATATCCTGTTGACCATGAGTTGAAAGGTCTATTTCCCATCCTGTCGGATAGTTAGGTGAGGTAATGTCAATGGTCTTGTTGTCTGCGTTAAGGTTAATACCATCGAAAGATTCCGATATCATGCCATGAATGGGATTTTCATCCGGACGTTGGCATATGACGTTCAATCGGTAGAGTGGTGCGCCACAGTCATCCCAAGAGGCAATGAATTCAGTAGGGGATACATTGATGGCTTTGTTTGGATAAGGTGAGGGCAGACGGTCGCGTACGAGGTCAATTTTGACATCGTCTATCTGTACGTAATTGTTTTCTGCTTGTATTTGGAAATATGAATTTTCGTCAAGTTCGGCATGGGTAGCCACGATAGTGTACGTTTTCCATTCATCAGTTAACAAAAGGTCAGCCTGATCCTCTCCTGGCCCGTAATAGTCATCGCAGAGAGCTATCCAAAGTGAACCACCGGAATATCCTGGAAGGCATCGGGCTGAAAACGTAAGTGTAGCTGTTCCTCCAAGCGGCAATGGTGGAGTAGAGATGAATCCTAGGCGATCGTCATTGCTTCGGGTCATAAGTGCGACAGAGCCTCCAGCCGGATACACTCCTCCTCCAGTCCATCCAGGTTCTGCAGTAAGGTCCTCAGGAATATAATATCCGCCTTCATATGCTATTTCTTCACCCGGAGAGTCGATTGTTCCGCCTGAGAATTTGGAGAAATCTTCGTTGATCATTGTCTGAGGTGCAGGGATTGCTTTCAAGAAAGTTGACGTTGAAGAGTTAGATATTGCATTATGTCCCTTAGGAGGTGTAATACCTTTCTGGAAGGGCACGGTAGCAGATGCCCCGATTGTCAAAAGGGCAAAACTGAGAGTTAAGATAAGATTAGTTTTCATATTTTTATGTTTATGAATTGATATATCTTGGAGAATTTTTGTTACTGAGAAAAAAATCTTTATTTGTGGTTGCAAATATAACAAATATATTTTATTGGAGCAAATTCTTTATGAAGATAGATGTCATT
>CAZCZX010000092.1:0-10354 GCA_964503095.1 uncultured Sangeribacter sp. | reverse complement strand
TGCAAATTCATTTATGTTTTATATTTAGTCGACAGGAATTACTTCACTTCCTCAAGGATAAGAGAACGTGAGTATCAACCTACTACAAGTTGATGTGACAAGATTGTGCCGGAATTCCTGACATGATATGATTGTTAATGACACGCAATGAAGGCCTTCTGTTATACTTGAACTCCACTGCTGAATATTGGATAGTTTAACATCTGATTGGAAAGTTTAGGCGTGTTGTCGCCAGGGTGCCGCACCAGTAGTGCGCGTCTGTGACAAGAAGCAGGTAGCGTCTGTTTCATAGCTGCTCGTAAGAGTTGTCTTTGAACTGCTCAACCACTTATCGACATCTTCCCGGCGAAAGAGTAGTCGCTTACCCGAACGATAAGTTGGAATGGTCTCGTCTTTGACCATACGACGGATTGTCGATTCCGATGGGTGAGACGGGAGATACTTTCTAAGTTCATCCAACGTGAACCATTCTTTTTGTGGAGTAGAAGCACTCAGTTGCGATAGTTGCTCCTGAAGTAAATCAATCTTGCTCTCAAGATTCTTTATTGTGAGGTAGAGATCCTCGATGTTGAGTGTACCATTTTCGTACATTGGTGAAAAGTAGGGCTCACCTTTTTTGGTGTCCTTCTATATATAGTATACTCAGAACAGACGTTTTTGTGTATCCAAATAATAGGTGTATTCAAAAAAATCAGAAAAGACGTTTGAATACACTCAATTTCCGTTCTCAGAAAAATCTTTGACTTAATCGCTAACGACCCTATTCATGGGCAATTAGGAAATTTTAGGAAGTAGTCACTTAATTCCCTGAATATTATGATCACAGTGTTCAGGTTAATCTTTGATTTTTTAGGATACATTAGGTACCAAAATTGGTGTAATCAAGATATTCCTGCTACCTTCGAGCTAATAAAAACTGAAATTTATGAGAAAAGCAGTAATCTATGCCAGGGTTTCAAGTATCGGAGACCGGCAGTCTACAGAACGACAAGTAAGAGATCTCTATGATTACGCAAGAAACAACAACTATGAAGTTATCCAAACTTACGAAGAACACATTAGTGGTGCAAAACGCAATGAAGAACGACGTATATTGACAGAGTGTTTGTCGAAATGCGTAGCAGATAAAATTGACTGCTTATTGGTATCAGAACTCTCGCGTTTAGGACGAAATGTTGATGAAGTGCTCGCTACCGTTCGCTACTGTAAAGAATGCAATCTGAATATCTTTTTTCAAAAAGAAAATCTTAGTCTCTTCCAACCGGATGGGAGTAAGAATCTGTTCCTTAATATCTTTGTCTCGGTTCTCGGTACGTGTGCTGAAATGGAAAGGGAAAACATCCAGTTCCGGCTTCAATCCGGGCGAAAACGATATGTCGAAAATGGCGGCAAGTTGGGTAGAAAAGTCGGAAGCGTAAAATCAAAGGAGCAAAAAGAAAATGAATATAGGACTGTTATACGCGAGCTTCGACGAGGGACCTCTGTTAGACGTACAGCGAAGCTCTGTGATGTCTCGGTTTCGACGGCACAGAGGATAAAAAATGAATTTTTGAGTTGACTACCAATATTTACCAATAATTCCACGGGTTAGAATACACGTTTGCTTGTATCATATAAAAGAAGGAATTCCTATTTCATTATAAAAACATCTAAGGATTAGCGATATCTTGCAAAGTTTACCGTTTTTTGAGTATTGAGATATTAAAAAGATCGTATGGGCTTTTACAAACGTATAAACGGTTGATAATTAATGGGGGAGCCTTAAAAACTTTCTATTAATTTCTATAGATATATTCGTTTATAGTTTTTGTATTTGGGTCTTTACAATATTATTTCATTCCGCCAAAATAGTCTTCCAAGGTCGGCTCGTATTGGTATTGAGGCTTGTTTCTATTAGGATTGACCACAGGCGTCAGAAATGTGGGATTGGAAATTCTAAGAATTGTCTCACCTTTGTCATTTTTCTTTACTTCAACCATATAACCATCAAGATGCTCCGGGTCATCCATGCCAAAATCGTAAGCGTTGAGAGTTCTGCTACCACTAAAGACGAAGGCCATCACCTGCGCGCTGCACTCGGGGCAAGTCGGGGTATATTTCCCACCGTGGATCCCCAGCTTCATCGTTATTGTTTTGCCATAGTTACGATAGCAGTTTGGACAGCGGAGATCTGCGGCTACGAAATGTTCATAGTCAGTAAACGCAATCATGATCCCACACGACCCACCACGAGTTTGCTTGTACATTGTGGGAGGTATTATCACATACCCATTTACTTCATACACAGGGCGATGGCCGATATCTTTGAGCTGCTGATTGATTTTACGTAGCGGCACCTCAAACGGTACAATTATGGGGTGGGATTCTTCAACCGTCTGTCGTTTCCACGTCGTTTCGCGCATCGCTTCTGCGATTTCTTGTCTGCTCTGCGTTTGGGCTGCGGCACTCATAGTTATAAGCAGTCCAATAACAGTTAGTATTTTAGTCAATCTATTCATATCTTAGTTTGTTAATATATGAAGGTAGTCTCGGATCTGATAATCAAGAGTAACTTTCGCAGTCCAGATAGTGCGTTGAATATCTTC
Source organism: uncultured Sangeribacter sp. (assembly GCA_964503095.1). Lineage (GTDB taxonomy): Bacteria > Bacteroidota > Bacteroidia > Bacteroidales > Muribaculaceae > Lepagella. The sequence goes on along the minus strand of CAZCZX010000092.1, from coordinate 7,769 downwards.
CGATATATCGTTGTTGCGCATAATTGGGTCGAGCAGATTGTTGGATTCCTTTGGTTGAGCTAGTGTGGGATATTGTTTTAGCATCGCTTCAATCTGTCGCTCCTCTTCATCCCAATCGGCTTCTTTATTTCGCTCAGCAAGGAGCATACACTCAATAAGCCAATGAGCCTCCTCCGGCAATATTGGTAAGATTTCTTCTTTTACATCTTGCAGCTTTTGTGTCTGCTTTTCCCAGAGGAAATGATTGAACTCTGATGGATATTCAGGAATTTCGATCGTGAAATCAAACCATACTTCGCAAGGGTCGTACCACGCGACCAATTTGAAGCCTTCCTGCGGGTCAAAGCTGACAACCTCCCAGGGAACACAAGTGAAGCAGTCGCTTTCGCCACGCTCAAACACTGCGCCGAGCTTGTTACCGGAGCCGTCAATCAACCCCCATTTCCCATCTTCTGCTTGATACAGCGAGTAGGGAGGATTTCCATTTCCATATATGTTTTGAGTATCAATATCCATATTTTTAGAATAAGTCTTTGAAATTAAGATAGGTTATTGCTGCAATGAATACAATCACTCCAGCAACTACCCCAACCGATATCAGCCTATCATTACGTTTCTCGCGTTTGATTTTAGCATCCATTTCCTTAGCGTAGGCTTGCAGATATTCGTCAGTGAAGATTTCTTCGTTAGTCATCAAGCGAAACTCTTCCGATTCTTCATCTTCACCGGGGTCGTAATCATCGCTTTCGTCGTAGACTACCACATCGTCTTCTTCTATAATCTTGAATCGTTCTTTTGCCATAAGTCGTTATTTTATAATCTCATATAGTTTACTTAACTCTTTAGATAGCTTGCTTCTTTCTCTATCTGCATCTATTTCCGTGGTAGCATTATAAAGATAGGCATTTGCGTGCGGTTGACCCGGCTTCTTGTAATCATACTTCTCTCCCATATAACTTCTCAGTACAAGTCCTGAGAGATGAGTGGCGGATTCTCGCGGAATATTGTATTGGTCGATGACTATGTGATACCATCCCTTTGGATCAGCTTCTTGGGACTTGTCGAAGTAGATGATATGTTGATAAGCCATCGAGTTGTCTTCATCCCAAGAATATACGAGCGTCAAGAAATGATATTTCTCAGATGTGAAGAGTGTGTCGCCGTTGACATAATAATTCACCTCGCATAGTTTTACGCGACTGCAATATGTAGAATCAGGATATGAGAACCAAGCGGTTTCATAGGAAGGCGAGTTGCGTTCACCTCTACTTTCAGTTGTGCAGCCTAACGCGATCAGCATTATAGGAACGAGCAACCAGATATATTTTGTCATATTAATAAGTAAGTTTTAATTAAAAGCCTGCGGCAATTGCATTCTAATTGCCGCAGACTTAAAATTTAGGGACGGAGAAGAACGGCGTGCTTCTTGCTGCCATCAGCGAAGACCGCGTCAACCCAGTCGTTATCTTGCCATTCCAGTATCACGATATCGGAGCCACCAGACCCCCACTCGTTATACCAATTCCCATTTTCATAACGTACTTCAATGAAATGGGAGTTGCTTGGGCTGATGCGAACTGCGTCATAACGGCCATCGCCTCTACCTTCAAACATTTGACCTCTTCCTCTCATATTTGATTATATTAAATTATTGCCTACATCCTTTCAAGCGACTCGGCATCTTCTTGTACTGCAAAATTACAACCCGACTGCTGAAAAACCTGAGTTCTTTTTGTTCATGTTTTTCACCTCAATTTTTGCGTTATTCCGCCTTTATAATTTCAAGATATCCGGTATGGGAGTATCTAATGTCAATCGGTTATTCGAGTTGTTTCTATTCCACGTTTTAATGATGTAATGCCATACGCGGTCTCCATCTTCATCAATGCTATGAAGGAACTCAATCAGACCATTTAATTCGCCATCATTAAGTTTGCTTTGAAGTTTCTTGTGATGCAGAACGTACTCCGGCCTGATTAAGTCAAGACAGCAATTGAACTTCTTACAGCACGGATAGGTTTCTGCATCTCCTATATGGATATGTGGATTTTTAATAGTGTCTCTTGATGCTATATAAATTACGAAGTTCTTACCATTAGATTGAAATGACCCGACTTCGGCGAGTTCTGCCCGACGATATACCTCCATATTAGTTCAAACAGATTTGGATAGATTGGTGTCATTGAGAGATAGACGTATTATATTGGTGGGCTTTCTCCATAGATGCTTATAACCTTGTATCCTTTTATCGTGAAGCCATACTTTTCCTGATTTTCCTCGGCTACCACGTTATAGACTAAATTCTAATTCTTTCTTCTGGACATGAGGTAAGTTACTGATCCTAAATAACGATAGTTTGGAATCTGACTTAGGTAACCTATTTGATTGTTTGGATTCAACCGATTCCAGTCATCAATCATAGGGTCAATGTTATTGTAGACGTATTGATTTATGACTGTCATTCCATTCATGTCTAGAAGATAGTCACCTGCAGTCTCTTCGGGATAATATAAAGGTTGGGTAAGACCAAATTGCACAAGAACTGTTCCGTCATCAGTAACGAGTCCGAAATGAGGTTCCGATGAATTACATGTGCCAACACGAATAGACACAGGAACACCTTCAGTCTTATCCGGTAGAACTACGAGAAGTCTTTCATCTATGATAGATAGGCGCAATATACGCTCAGGATCTATTGAAGGCTCGATTGTTTTTGTAACCGGCCCATACATAGCTTCTTCTAACACGTCAAGGTCTCCATCGTAATATATGTGTCTGATACCATCTACAATCTCTGTTCTGAAGCCGTATTTTTTCTGGTTCTCCACAGAGTCAAGAAACTCATCACTTCTTGAGCGTGGCTTTTGCTGATTTTCCTTCATATTCTTTAGTTTTTCAAGTCTTATATCAAGCGGTGTAATTGACTTGGATATTTTATCATTATTCTTTTGTTTCTTATTCTTACGCAGCTTTCGCTTTGCAAGAATTTCATCTCTTTTTTCGGGATAATACTGCATAAGTTTACTCTGTTTCTTTCTCGAACAAACTCATGACGTAGAATAATATTCCCATACATAGTGCTGTTCTCACGCCTTCATCGGTATAGTCGTCAAGCATTAGGGGTGTTACCCGTAATATCTTTTTCGGAGCAAGGTATGCGATATCATATTTGTCGATACTTTCCTTGTTTTGTTTATATCTTTTAGACCGGAGTGCCATAACATCTTTAATCGTAAGACTTTCCGGAAGATTAGGGTACTCCTCTTTATATCTGTATATCCAGTAATAGCAGGCACAGGCTGCCACTGAGCGTTCTCCCAACGACACTCCGCAAGCATTGATATATATCTCGATAAGTCTATCGAGAGCATCGCCAGCGTTTGTGGTGTCAGCCATATTACAGTATATTTCAAATCTCGGATCAATATTCATAATCTGTTGTGATTTATTTCTCATTTCACCGACAAAAGTAGTAATCATTTTTTGTAACGCCTGAGTTCTTTTTGTTCATGTCTAATTCGCTGAAATTTCGTAAATTTGCAATATGTTTGATGCACCGTCTTCATCAAGTTTCGGCTCAGGATTCTCGGATAATAAGCAGGACTCTGTAAAAGCCGGTTTCTCCACGGAACATATCTGCGGAGCGGGAGCGTCGTGCATTGTCTATCAGATGCGCATTGAGGGTATTAGAGTCGCTGTCAAACGATTGCGAGAAGAGCATAAGACCAATCCGACATTTGTTGCGTCATATCGCAAGGAGTATCAAATCGGGCAGCGACTGAAGCATGATGCATTACCAATATATAGGGACTACTACGAAGGTTGTGATGACGTTTACATTGTCATGGACTATGTTGATGGTATCTCGCTTGAAGAATTCCTCGAAACGAAAGAAGGTCAGGAATATTTCAAATCAAGAACAAACGTTAGAAGATTTATCTTTGAGCTGCTGAACGTCGTGACATATCTGCATCGCTCAGGAGTAATTCATTGCGACATAAAACCGGGCAATCTTATACTCCGAAATAGCGATAGAGGCTTAATGCTTATCGATTTTGATAAAGCATACTCCGATACTTTAGATCTCACACACGGCGGGACAAGTAATTTCAGCGAACCGCTGTCCGGAAATGCTAAGCCAACCTCCCGGAAAGACTTTCGTGCAATCGGAAAAATTATTGACGTTATCGTATCTCAAGTCAAAGATTTCCCGTATAAGAAATTTAAGCAATTCCGGAACGCTTGCGATTCTGATGAAGTCTCAGCTGACAGCCTTCTCCAAATATTAACTCACCCGGCTAAGTCTAACTGGTATATCTTACTAATTGGAATAGTAATTATTACTACGATTATCGCCTCTTTAATAGCAACAAATAGGAAGACCACTCAGACGGTATTACCGAGTGAAAGTATCAAGATTGTCCAAGATACAGTCGTGCAGATTGTTTCTGAACCTGTCTTGCAAGACCCCCCGCAACATAATCAAACGTTCAGAATTGATTTTGACAGCAAAATGGAATCCTTCATAGCATTGGCTGAAAATGCTCTTGTTGAGTTGAATGATACCACTATTAGCAATAGTGCGATTTTGGATTTGATAACTGAGGTAACCGAAAGTTATACTACAACCTATAGCAATATAGTCAACGACACCAAAGCTCAGTACCCGGAAGCCTCCGGCATGGATATAGAATTGGTAGTATCCAGTGAATCGGAACGTAGCCGCGCCTTCCGGCTATTCCAGACATTTACACAAGCCGCCGCAGATACAGCTAAAGCACGAAATGTAGAGGATTAGTAGAACTGAGTTCAGTCAACGGTCAGCCTGTCTCCGGCCTGCGTAGTAATACTCTGACACACGAGTGTAGCCTCAGCCCAAAAGTCGTTCAACCGTATTATGTCTTGATATGAGTAATACCGATTATAGCACAATTCGTAAAAATCATGACATATTATAATACCGGTGAGCCTTTCATCATTAGACCATGACACACCGTCATCAAGTGTATTAAGCGAACAAGCTGATGGCCATAAATATCTTTTCTTCAAATAAAAATAATATTCATCAAGAGCACTAATCATCAAGTGGAAATCAGACCCGTATAAACTGTCCGTTTCCAATTTCAGGACTGAGGATTCATCATTGTACGGTAGATAGATGTGTCCGTCAATATTATAATCATCATCGAATGACGTGTCAGCGATAATGTCGTTTGATAATTTATCAACCCTCTCCTGAAGTCGCGTCCTGAGCTGCAACAGATAGTCATTAACCCGTTTCAGGTGACACATCTCTTCTTCCGTTGCCTGAAACAACCGATTCAAAATGAGTTGCCTTTCATCGAACAAATTGCCTAATACCGCTATTTTGTCCGGCGTATTAAACGCCTCGCTTTTGATAAACTCCGGATTATCGCCAACCAATTCGCGTATTTTTGACTCCGTAGCCAGTAATTTTTCTTTTTGCGAATCAAACTCGATATATTCCATCAATTAGCCAATCCTGTTGTTTACACAATTACCTCAATGGATGTCAGACCACCGTTTTTCGCAGATCTGTAGCTGCCGAGCGAATGCCCGTCACGAATCACATCACTGACAAGCAATTCTTGCCCAAGCACCAAATGGGTGAGTGTGATGCGATCACCTTTCATGAGCTTACAGTTCTTTGACTCGTTAATCAGGAACTCATTTTTGCCAAGGTACGTCATAACGACAACCCGCGACGGTTCATAGCGAATCTGGATTTGAGAACCTTCGTCAAGATTAGCCGCTTCAATGCTCTGCATCGAAGTAAACTCCGACACCTCATCACTCACTCCGATAGATTCGAGCAATGCTTTATACGAATCGTATTCAAGCCATTTGGCAATAATGTCAAGCGTATTAGCTCGCGGGGTAGGTGCGGTTTCAGGCGTGCCCGCGAAGCCAAGTAAACGCTTGATTGTTGAAACGCTGACTATCGGTCCTCGGTGCCCGTAATTAATAGCACTGGCTATCAGTTCGCAATCAGCCGAGTAAATTGTCTCCCGGCCATACTTCGCTTTTATCTTGTCAATGATGGATTGATGTAACATAGCTTCTTATCTTAAATATATCGCAAAATTAAGATATCCACTTCACTTATGCCAGCAATGAACAATAAGAACCTTACTTATTTTATACCTCTTTTCAGCACGGGCTATCTAGTCATTCTTTAATTCATGTATTGGTTTTCGGCAGAGAATTTCCTCATACTCTGAGACATCACCTTTGGAAATAATTCGTTCTCTCCATCTGTACGGATACATTAATAATACTGGAATGTCTAACTTCTCGTGAAGAATAATTCCATATTCAAGACTAGTTAATCCATCCTCACCTATGTAGCATATATATGGCGAGTGGATGAATACTCGTGTATAAAGTTGACCATCGTTATCAATCTTTATCGGTGGACAGGGAAGACAAAACGAATATCTCTCGTCGCTTGATACGCTAACAATGTTCCCATTCTCATGGTATCTATGTTTATGATCAGTAAGGGGGGAGCCAGCTTTTTCATAGAATGCTATTCTGTCATCTTTGGCTGCTAATGCTGCCGCAAGACCAGGTGCATCAGAATGAGGTGCAATACTCGCAATTTCACTCTCAACATTTTCTAACCATATTATTTCAGGGCGGCTCTGGCAATTAATACCATCAGCATAGTTATCTATTTTAGATAGCAACTGATCAAATGTAATTTGTCTCATTCTCTACAACGGTAATTTATTATTAAGTCAATGTTAAAGTGATTTAATGCCTTTGAATTAAGATTGAATAATCATGGGCTTTGCATAGAAATAAGGATTTTCTAACTGCTTACGAATTTTCCGGATAGTTAATTCGTTACATCCACGCATATAGATTTTTTCCAATGAGTTACAACCTTCAAACAAAGATTCTTCTACTCTGCCAACATCAATATCTTGAAGATTCCATCCAGATAAATCTAATTCACACAATGAATCCATACTAGTGAACATACCGATTATACTTTTCAAGTTTGATCCACCGAATCCGACCAAATATAAGGATTTGATTTTATCAACACCATAGAACATTCCGTTAGCCGATTGTAGCTTGTCGGATTTGAACGTTTCTGTACTGTTCACAACGATTTCTTCAAGCGAACTACATCTACCGAACATATTAGTCATGTCTGAAACATTTTCGAACCTTACATTCGAAAAATCTACTCTTTTCAAGGCAAACATATCGTCAAACATAAAGTTGGCAAATTGAACGTTGTAAGCGTCAAAGTTGCTTAAGTCTACTTCTATAACCGATTGACAGTTTTCATTAGGATGCATCATCCCTTTTCTATTTTGCCAAGGGAAAAAGCCATATTGCAGCCCCGATTTTTCTGTAACCGTCAAGATATTCTCTCCCGGCTGAAGTTTTATGATAGGCGACTTCTCTTTGCGTGGCTCAATCCGATTAAACTCCGGATCCGCATCATCGCTACATACTATTCTAATATATGATTGGCTCATCTTAACTGATGCTTTTAGTTTTCTTTATGACAGTATTTCACAAAATTTTGCGGTAAGCAATGTTTCTCTCTTCTCGATGAAGTCATTGAAGTCTGCCAACGCCAGACTGGTATCCTGAGGAATCAGATGACTCTCAAAAAACTGGGTCTTGTCCACTCCGCTATTGAGCTTTTCGGTAACCCATGCTTCAAGCTCCGCGTCGTTTTTAGACATATTTTCGTTCCCATCAAGCATCTGAAGATTGAGGATAGA
>CAZCZX010000091.1:0-10427 GCA_964503095.1 uncultured Sangeribacter sp. | reverse complement strand
TCTCACAAACGGAACCAGAATCCGGTGTGCTACCATTACACCACAAGGCAATTTTCGGGGCTCTTCCCCTTTTGACGATGCAAAATTAATGCTTTTTTTTCATCTGACCAAATATTTTGACGAAAAAATTTCAATATCCAAGTAACTGACGGAATTTCAATGTTATAATTTTCTTGATATCATCCATGTCAATTTCTTTACCCAATTCTTGTGCCAACGATGTGACTCCTTTGTCGACAAAGCCACATGGATTGATCATTTGAAACCCCGTAAGATCAGTGTTGACATTGAGTGCAAGTCCATGCATCGTGACAAATCTGCTGCACTTTATTCCCAATGCACATATCTTCCTTTCTTTTCTACTTCCTTTGTCGATCCAGACACCGCTGGCTCCCTCCACTCTTTCTCCTTTAATATTAAATTCCCCGAGTGTCAAGATGACTGCTTCTTCGAGAAGATTTACATAATCTTTCACCCCCAAATGATGATATTCAAGATCCAAGATGGGATAGACCACCAGTTGGCCGGGACCATGAAAAGTGACATCACCACCCCTTTCTATGTGATACATCCCAACACCTCGGTTGGCTGCTTCTTCTTCAGATAGGAGAAGATTATATTCTTTGGCATGTTTTCCGAGCGTAATGACCGGATTATGCTCTACCAACAAAAGATATTCTTTCGACAAGGGTTTCTTGTCTTTCTTTAGCATTACCATCGAGGAGAATAAATCCTTTTGACGTAAAAGCATTTCTCCATAGTCTTTTGTTCCTTCATCAATTACTATTAATTCCATACAAATCAGAATGAAAAGTGAAGTGCAACTCTGAGTCCGGACTTGTCTATACCTGGATTTTTTAGATAACTGATCCTCCAGACGTAATCAACCCTAAGTATTTTGAAAATATTATCTATGCCGGCACTAATCTCCATGTAAGGAGTTTTATGAAGGAAACCGACATTTGCATCGGTGGGGAATCTAAACAATTCCTTATGATATGCCGGATTATTTTTGTCGCTAAGGCTTCCCCAAAGGCACTTAAAACCAACCACTTCGCGCAGGCGGGACAGTTTGACTACGGGAATCCTATTGAACAAAACCCCATTTCCCCAATAGGTGAGATCGCAAGCCACAAACCTGTCAAGGGCATACTCCATTGGGTTCATCAAGGAATATGATTCAGGTTGAATTGTGTAACTTAGATTTGCGTGAGGCCACAATAGTTCTACATATGGCACTTGTGTCCAAATAATCCCACCCTTAAGAATAGCATCGAGATAACCGAAAGAGGAAAACCAGAATCTCTTTTGCATAGAAAATTCTGTCTTACTTATAGAATAGTCAGCCCCTGGAAGACTGCGAGGTCCCCATTCTTGTGAAAGGATGAAGACCGGAGCATCCTTATTGACTGCCATTTTTGAATCTTTTGTGCGTATGGATCTTTCCCCCGGAGCAAATCTCACTGACAATCCAAATGATGTGCGCCTATAATGCGACAACTCAACTCCATAACCATCTATAAAAGGAAGCCAAGGAGAAGCTTCTTGCTTACGATGCTCTCCATATACATTAAAAGATAGTTGATTATTGAGTTCAAGGTTATATTCAAGTCTAAAAAGCTGACGATAAGTGACAAGCATATCGCGTTTCCTTTTAAGACTTAGGAAAACATTGTCGGCATTTGTATAGAGATAATGCTGTCCTATCATGTCAATGTCATACATATAGGTGGCACTGACAGCATTTCGGGGAAACTCGTTTTTGTGATATTTCTTTTTATTGAAAGAATACTCGAGTTCAGCTTTATATTTCCATTTCTTATCTTTAATGCCATATGCCACATATCCGTCGGCAAACAGATGGGGAGAAAGATTAGCAGTAGTCATTCCTCCAACTCTAAACCTAACTTTCTCTACAGGATTGGCACTAATAAATGTATTGACAGGTCCAAAATCAAACTTACTATTTTTTCCTGTCTTTATATAGCCATTAACCAGAATAACAATGGCTTTTTCTGCCCAATAGAAGAAAGGTATCTTTCTCAATTCCGACATGAAAGAACTCATATTCTCTTCAGAATTGGAAAGAGAATTGCCTCTGATGGTAGGAAGAAAAGAATCCGAAGATTGAGTGACCGACTCTATTGCAATATATGAGCCCAACATGTCGTATGCTCTGCTTAAATCATCTCTCTTTCGATAACTGAAATTCTCATATTTTGAGGTGCGATTTGCGTATAAATGCTGAGTGCCCTCCATCAGACAAATGTCTGCACTTAATTGGTCTTTGATCTTTTGGCGGTTGCCCAGAGAATCTTTTTCATATTCCTGCTCAATATAAAGATTGTCGATAAAATTAAGATTAACAGTGCGAGGCACTTTCATGGATACCTTCTTAATAAAACCGGTTGAGTCTCCCAGTTCAACATACAGATTTCCGCTAAATGAAAAATCGGTGGGGACCTTTGGAAGAAACGTAAGCTGAATGCAGCGCATTCCACCTACATCAAGAGTGTCAGCGATATAATAACGATAATGGACAGTGCCTGTCGAAGACAAAGGACTTGGGAATTTATTGCCAAAAAGCGTGATGTCATTGTCGTAAACATCTACTTCACGCAAAATGTCTTCAAGCGCAACATCGACTGTACCGACATCAAACATCTCACTCACTCCACTCGAGGTCTTACCTCTTTCCACTATCTTTCTCCGATCGTTGCCTCCTGAATATAAGGAGGTAGATGCTTTTTCGTTTAGTAGTACGTTTAGCACCGGTCTTCTACCGAATGAAGTTGTATCCATATAGTCGAGGAGGAAGTCATGCTTTTTTAGCATTTCGGGAGAGACATCAAGTATTCCGAGTGTAATTTTATCATATTGGTCAAAACTATATTTATCCATTCTTCGTGGGTCGCCATTTTTTTGCTCTTTTCTGATGCGATGCATAAGTTCAACCGCAGGATTGTGTTTGGCTTCATACTTCTCTTTCCCGGGATTGACTATGAGTTCTTGAAGCTGATGAACCTCGCGCATAAATATAGCTGTATCTACAATTACTTCCTGACCACTCACCGAAACTGAACCCACAAAAATGCAAATGACAACACTGCATATGAAAATAGGCATTGTCAAAAATGACAATGTTCCTGTAAATATATTGCGGATATTGACTATTTTCATTAATTTTGCAGTTGGAATCTTTGCATTCAAGATGCAAAATTAATAAAAAAAATCATTATGGCATTTGAGATAGAACATAAATATTTAGTGACCAACGACAGTTACAAAAGAATAGCAACAGCCAAATACCATATATATCAAGGTTATCTCTCACGGCAGCCGGAGCGGACAGTACGAGTAAGAATCAAAGATGACAAGGCGTTTCTGACCATTAAAGGGAAAAACGAAGGTGCAAAACGCTTGGAATTTGAATATGAGATTCCAAAAGATGATGCATTGAAAATTCTTGAACTATGCCAATCTCCAATACTTGAAAAAATCAGATATAATGTCCCTTATGAAGGAAAACTATGGGAAGTAGACGAGTTTTTTGGGAAAAGAGAAGGTTTGATTTTGGCTGAGATCGAATTGGAGTCGGAGCAAGAATCTTATGCAAAACCAGACTTCATAGGTGAAAATGTCACCGGCGACCATCAATATTATAATTCAAATTTATAATTACATTATTTTCTTTTGGTAAGGGTCTTTAGCATTATTTCAAGTTCACTTCTTAGGTCTTGAAGTTCGTTAATGACTTTTAGTTTCTTAGATATATTGTCGCGATTGCGTTTCATCTGCTGCCTGGCTGCCTCCACTTTCAGACCTTTGACACGAATGAGGTAATGAATGATCTTGAGAGTTTCTACATCAGCAGGAGTGTATTGGCGAATCCCTGAAGGAGTTCTACTCGGATTGATTTCGGGAAATTCCGTTTCCCAATAACGAAGAGTTGCGGTTGGAACTCCAAGGAAGTCAGCCACGTCTCTGATTTTATAGAATTTTTTTCCTAAATCTTCCATTACGCTTCGCAATCAATCCATTACGTGTCCTGAATTTTCCGCAAGTTGTATCATGTCGAGATATTGTTGAGGAGTAAGATCCATGAAGTAATAATGCACAGGATTTTGCGGCTCTCCTTTGAATCTCACTTCATAATGAAGGTGGCTTCCAGTGGATTTTCCGGTAGATCCCACTTTACCTATCATCTCTCCACGCTTAACGTGCTGACCTTGCTTGACGAGAATCTGACTTAGATGGGCATAACGTGTCATATAGTTATAGCCATGATTCAGGTCGATACAATTTCCATAAGCATCTTTTCTTTCTGCCACTTCTACGACTGCATCTGCGGTAGCAAACACCGGAGTGCCTGTAGCAGCTGCAAAATCAAGACCTTCATGAAACTTAGCGGTTCCATATATTGGATCTCTGCGATAGCCATATCCGGAAGACATTGTATAGTCTTTGATATTGATTGGCAATACCGAGGGAATTCTGGCTATCTTTTCCTTTTGCTTTCCTGCTGCTTCGCGAAGCTGATCGAAAGAGACGGATTGAGAATATATCTGATGCTCAAGAAGATCCATTGATCGATTCATCCTGCTGATCAATTCAGCATCATTGAGATGGCCTATACCTTCATATTTCGTATCATTTTCCAATCCAGAAAAACGCTCCTTACTTGATAGAGGATCCATCTGCATCATGACACGATAGAAATTATCATCGCGGTTGCGAATATCTTCCATCACCTTCATTGAATTGTCAAGGCGCTTTTCAAGAATAGCATATTGAGATTTCAATTGAGAGTTCTCTTTCTTAAGATTCCTTTCAGAGGGTCCATCAAATATATACAGAAGCATCACATACAATCCTATTCCGATCGCACTTCCTACTGCAACATACTTGCCAAGAGAGACAAGACGGGACTTTAAAGTAGGGTAGTGGCGTTCGAAATTGTCGGTATCTGGATTATATCGATATAAAACCCGTTTCACTCTAAATGTGACTTATGATATTTAACGTTACAGGAGTTTTATGCTAATGTATCGTTTCGGATTCTTCTTGATATCAACTATCAGTGAGTCAATATCTGCTGACACTTGATTAAGACGATTGTAGAGCTCAGGATCGCTTGTCAGCAACCCAAGTGTAGAATTTTTATCATTGAGTTGCTTTGAGAATTGCGATAGATTTGCAGTCAACTGATTGACATTATCCATAGTTGCATCCAGGGGTAGAGACTTTAGTTGATAAGAAAGTTGACCAAGATTTCCTACGATTGTGTCAAGTGACTCTGTAACTTTCACTGCATTGTTGGCAATACGTGGCACTTGGGAGTTCATAGTGCTATTAAGTCCTGCAGTGGTAGTAAGTAGATTATTAGTGATCCCATCAATTCTTTGGATAGATGCAGATAATGCAGGATCAGCCACAAGAAGATTTAGATTATATAGCAATGAATCCACTTTTGGCAAGATCCCAGTAATGGAAGGCATTAGCCCGTCCTGAAGAGATGACATTAGTCCAGGTTTTACTCCAGCGGTTACCTCACTTCCGGAGGGGAGCAAATTCGGACCGGCACCAAGAGTAAGTTCGATTTGGGCGCCACTCAGAAGGGTAGTACCAATGTTTGCGACTGTGCCTTCAGGAAGTTTAAGATTCTTGTCGAGCGCCATCACAACTTCAATCTTGCCGGGCTTGGCATAATTAAAATTGACTTCTCTGACTTGGCCTACCTTATAACCCTGTATGAGCACTGGAGAAGAAACAGTCAACTCATCTACATTTTCATAGTAGGCAATATAATAATGGGCAGGACGGAAAAGGTTGATACCTTTCAGAAAGTCAATTCCGAAGATGAGAATCAGGATTGCAACTATCACTGAAAGCCCTATGACGAACTCTTTATTGAATATCTTTTTCATGCTATATTTCTTTATTTAAAGTTAGACTTAGTGGTAAACTCTACACTTATAACAATTAACAATCAAATTCTTCTTTCAGCAAATTTTTTTATGGAATTAAACAAAGAATTTGCAAGCTTTTCTACACCCTTATCTGAGACCATGAATTTCACAGACTCAGGATTGCATATGAAATCAAGTTCGACCAAAACTGCCGGCATAGAAGTGGCCCACAGCACCCAGAAACCGGCCTGACGAACTCCACGGTCGGCACGTCCGGAAGTACTCACAAGTTCTTTCTGAGCATCACTTGCCACCCGTATGCTCTCACCGAGGTTTCTTTTTTGAGCCATCTCAAAGATAATGTAACTTTCATCTTTAGAAGGATCAAATCCGGAATATTTTTCTTTGTAATCGCTTTCGAGCTCAATAACGGCATTTTCTCTCATTGCCACCTTCATATTGTCTTGGTCGCGATGCAGACCAAGGACATAGACGGAACTGCCGCGCGTATATTCCCTGCCACGAGTCTTTTTATCTATGGAATTGACATGAATCGACATGAATAAGTCGCCTTTATTATTATTGGCTACATCAGCACGCTCCTGGAGTGTCAGGTATCGATCGTCACTTCTTGTCATTACAACTTTTATGTCGGGCAATTCTTTTTCGATCAAAGACTGAAGTTTCTTTGCAACAGCAAGATTGATGTCTTTTTCTCTCGCACCATTTTCACAGGCCCCAAAATCCTTTCCTCCGTGCCCCGGGTCGAGCACAATGGTGATTTTATCCTTTTCTTTTTTCGCAAAAAGATGCACAGGCATAGCACAAAGCAATGCCAAAAGAAGAAAGATTGAGATGATTCTCTTTATATTCATTTTATAATAGAAATCTTGTTTAATTGTGGGATCAATTCCACATAAAATCGCACAAAATTAATAAAAAATACTCTAATATCGAAGATTCTGATATGAAAAAACAATGAAAAATCCTTTTTTGACCAATGAAAACGTAAAGTTAAAGAATGTGAAGGGCATGAACAAATGGTATCTGAGCATCGTTTAATAAGCAGAAGTTAAGAAAATCTTAAAGATAGAGAGATAGAAATAACTAATAGTATATAACTCTAAGACACACTCCGGGTCGGTGCATAACATCCATCCCTATCAAACCCTATAAGGGCTTACTGCATAGATAATAAGTGCAAAAGGATGTAGCTCCCACCCGGAGTTGTCTTATCCTTTTTTCTATATTGCCAAAACAATGATTCCTTGAAGAGTGTTTCATTATTATAAGGTAGTCAGAATGGCTTTCCGATATTCATTCACCATAAACAATATATACTAACATAGAATGAAAAAAGTAATTCTTAGTGTTGCAGTCGCAGCATTTCTATGCTCCTCTCTAACTTCATGCATGGGGAAATTTGCATTGACCAGAAACCTCTATGCTTGGAATGAGCAGATTTCCAATAAATTTATCAACGAATTGGTGTTTTTCGCATTTTGGGTGCTACCTGTCTATGAAGTATGTGGAATCGCAGATCTATTTGTGCTCAACACCATCGAATTTTGGAGTGGAGACAATCCAATGACTTCGTCAACCAAGGCCATCGATACAGATCATGGCAGATACCTTGTGAAATGCGATGGAAAAGGATATGACATCACTCTTCAGGAAACAGGGGAAAAGTATCGCCTTGATTTCGCACAAGACACACAGACATGGAGTCTGCAATACAACGACAAAGAATATCCTCTAATGACTTTCATAGACGACACTCACGTATCTCTTCCTCTACCTGATGGAGGATGGCAGACTGTAGAGTTGTCGCAAGCTGGAGTATTAGCATATAAATCAGCTGCCACGCCATTGATGATGGCAAGAAAATGATAGAAGAAAATAAGATTTTTCAATGTAGATTAATCCAAATGAGGATTAGTTTGTTGTAATAGTAAACGAATTATTAATTAAAAAAACATATTGACATGAAAGCAATGCACATTATCTGCGCTGTAGTAGGCGGCGCAATCGCTGGAGCGGCTGTTGGCTTGCTCGTAGCTCCTGAAAAAGGTGAGACAACTCGTAAGAAAATCATCAAGATCCTGAAAGAAAAGGGAATCAACCTTAAAGGCAGCGAACTTGAAGAACTTGCTGACGAGATTGAGGATCAGATTGAGAAATTATAAATAAAGTATAAAGGAAAAAGTATGAAAGCTCTTAATATTCTTTATGCATTCCTTGGTGGTGCAATTGTAGGTTGCGGTGCAGCAATTCTTTTTGCACCAGAAAAGGGAGAGGAACTTCGCTCTCGCATTGTGAAGATCCTGAAAAGAAAAGGTATTAAAATCAGCGACGAGGAGGTAGATGCTCTCGTGGCAGAACTCACCGGAGAAGCATAATCCTGTCGCAAAACATTAGCGATTGATGAGTAACAATACACTCTTAGATCAATTCAAGGATTTATTAGCCCGGTCGAAAGACTGGGCTACTCTTGAATTGGAATATGCCAAACTGACGGCAGCAGAAAAACTCACGATGCTTGCCGGATTGGCATGCACCGGGGCCGTGTGCCTTCTGTTTGGAATCACAGCCTTGATAATGTTTGGTATTTCACTTGCTTTCTTATTTAAGGAAATAATGGGGTTTGCACTCTCTTTCTTAGCAGCCGGAGCATGCATCCTCATACTCTTGGCAATAGTCTATATTTTTAAAGAAAAATTGATTATTAACCCAATAGCAAGGATAATCACCAAGATACTCTTAAAATAGAATCCGGAATATGGAGAATGTAAAACGATTAGAAGGAAAGGACAAAGTGTTGACACCAGTTGACGAGCCAGTAGAATTCGGGGGGTACACCCTTGATGAGATTCGCCATCGCAGGGCGTTGATAACTGTAAGGAAGGAGTTTGCAAAAGAAAAACTTCTTCAGCAGTTTGATGGTCTGAAAGACAGAAATCCTTTTGCTTCAGACGGCACACTAAAAGCAGCATCCCGACTTGGGACAATACCCATGAAAATAGTCCGTGGATTAAATTATACAGATTATATAATGCTGGGGATATCCGCTTTTGGAACAATCAAAAAGGTATTCTCTTTTTTCCGAAAGAAGAAATCATGAACTATTATAAAGTGCGCTTTGAATGCGCTCCATGTTCAGAAGACATAACAGATCTTCTGGCGGCATTCCTCGCTGACATCGGCTACGAAAGTTTTGAGCCCGATGAAGCGGGGCTTACTGCGTATGTGCAAGTATCTGCTTTCTCTGAGGAAGCGATTAATGAAATATTGGCCGACTTTCCAATGGAGACAACCATTTCCTATACTGCAGAATTTGTAGAAAGTCAGAACTGGAATGAAGAATGGGAAAAGCATTATTTCCAGCCTATCGTGATAGCAGGAGAGGTTGTAGTGCATTCTTCATTTCACAAGAATATTCCAAATGCCCGCTATGATATTCTCATAGATCCAAAGATGGCATTCGGAACAGGACATCATGCCACAACTTCACAGATGATGCGCTATATCCTCGACTTAGAGGATATAAATGGAAAATCCGTGATTGATATGGGAACTGGCACAGGAATACTTTCCATTCTGTGCAAGATGAGGGGAGCAGGAAATGTCGTCGGAATTGAGATTGATCCCGGAGCTTTTGAGAACGCACTTGAAAATGCTGCTCTCAATAATCAGGGTATTGACTTTATATGCGGCGATGCAACGGCTTTAGAGAACTGTGAATCGGCTGATATATTTCTTGCCAACATCAACCGCAACGTAATCACATCAGATATAGCCAAGTATTCAGAAAAAATTAAAAGTGGAGGAGTGCTTCTATTGAGTGGCTTTTACACTGCCGATATCCCAATAATAATGGCAGCAGCAGAACCATTAGGTTTCACCCTTGACAAAACATCAGAAGAAGGCGACCATTGGGCTGCCCTCCGACTCATCAAAAAATAAAATAAATCCCAATAGAAATAAAAATTCTGCCGAAGAAGATTTCTTTGGCAGAAATTTTATTAGTTTATTCTAAAAAAACCATCATAAGACAAATCTTCGTCAAGTTCCGGCCAATGAATCCCGAAATGAGAAAGACGGAAGTTATTTCTTTGGGAGGCGGAAGAAGATGCAAATCGATTATAGTCAGCAAAATTTTCTTTTGCTTTTCTTCCATCTGTCAACTCTATCCACACAGCATGGTCATCAGTCCAAACCCTTGATACATTAGTCCTATTCATTTTTTGTCTCCTTTTTTGAAATACTCAATCCAACGCTCTATTATAATATCTTTATTCTCTTCAATAATAGATTCAATCATACGCAATTCATTTTTCTTAAAGCCAAAATTTTCTACTAATTTAACTTCATTTATATTATATTTTGCTTCTGCATCTCCTTTACTTATATGAACATGTATAGGGTCATGTTCATTAGACCAAAAGAAGAATCTGAATCCGAATATTATGAATAGTGTAGGCATATTGACATCTTAAAAGTAACAAAGGCCCTGAAATT
>CAZCZX010000090.1:1331-10567 GCA_964503095.1 uncultured Sangeribacter sp. | reverse complement strand
AGCTTGGGAAGCTGATGCTCTACCAACTGAGCTATTATCGCATTTCTTTTCTTTTTCACTGCAAATTTAAGCAAAATTTCCTATTTGTGCAAATCTATTTCAAATTTTCTCTTTATCTAAAACGATTTTTATATAAATAAGCCCCAAAACTCATTTTTTTTCATTAATTTTGTAGAAAAATTTGGATTATTTTTTATCATTACTAAAGCAAGTAGAAAATTATTCTAAATTCAAAGTTAGAAACACTTCTAAATTATGAAAAGGATCGTCCCTGTAATACTGATGTCTTTCATTATCCTCATGTCGGCATGTGGAGGCAAAAAGGGTGATGCAAATGCATTCCCTGAAGATTTCAACACTCTCACTGACGCGCAGAAGGTGTGTTATATGATGCAGCATGTTTCAGCCGATTCTGTCGCCCGATTTATCATATATGCTTCACTCGGAAAAATTGACGGCGTCAGGATTGACTCTCTGAATATTGCAAGTCTTAAGGCATATGAGACTTATACCGACACTGCACTTCAGACATTCAGTTGGGAATTTGACCGCGTTGCTGAAGAACTCACGCTCCCCGATAAAATGCGTCTGAGGGCACTTGTCGGTGCTGAAGATCCTCAAGGCCTTGGCTTGACCTTAGGGCTCGAATACATGAATCAGATAAGAGTTAAAGGAATGAATGCCGACCAAGTTTTGAATGAACTCAAAGAACTGAAAAAGGCCACTGCCGACAATCCGGACCTCTATGCCAGATTCCTAATTGGCTTCCGTACCGTGCTTCGTTATGACCGCAATTCTGACATGCCCAAAGATATTTACGACCGCTTCCTAAACTATGACGAAGATGCCGTTCAAGAATATTACAAACGTAATAAGTCAGCCTCTACACCGGTCACTCTCCCCGACTCAATCCCAGTGGAAGAAGTCACGGAATCTTCGCCCGAAGCCCCTACAGACTCCCTCCCTAATTAAGTAATTCAAAATTAAGTATTCAAAATCCGAATTCAAAATTAGAATTCAAAATTCAAAATTCAAAATTCAAAAATTGAATTCTAAATTCAAAATTCAAAATTCTAAATTATTAAACAAATGCTCCGCATCTCTGAATATAGCGCAATGGCAGAAGCCCAAATACGCGCACTCGATCTCCCAAAAGGCAATTTAAGTGGCTTATACGCTCCTATTGATTACGGAATGCAAGCCGGAGGAAAACGTTTGCGTCCAACTCTCCTCCTCATGGCTGCCGACGCCTTCGGCAATTGCCCTGAAAAAGCCCTAAAGCCGGCTTTAGGCATCGAAATGTTTCATAATTTCACTCTCCTTCACGATGATGTTATGGACAATTCAGATCTTCGCCGTGGTCGTCCAACTGTTCATTCTAAGTGGGATGAAAACACTGCAATCCTCTCTGGCGACACTATGCTTACCCTTGCTACTAAATTTATTTCTGAGGTGGGTGACCATATTTTACGCCCCGTGCTCGATACTTTCAACGACCAAGCACTCCGTGTATATGAAGGACAACGCCTTGATATGGATTTCGAGACAAATGAGGAAGTAGGCCTTGATGAATATATCGAAATGATTAAGTCTAAGACAGGTGCTCTTCTTGGTGGTGCAGCCAAAATAGGTGCATTGATTGGTGGCGCTTCTAAGGAGGATGCTGATAAGATGTATGAGTTCGGCATTATGCTCGGCGTGGCTTTCCAAATTGAAGACGACTATCTCGACACTTTTGGAAATGCAGAGACCTTTGGAAAACCAATTGGAGGCGATATCAACAATAATAAGAAGACCTTCCTGATGGTGAAGGCATTGTCTAATGATGGTCCGAACGCTGAGGCTCTTAAAGCAGCAATGAAGATGACGGCTGGCCCTACTAAAGTTAAGACCATAACGCGTATTTATGAGACAATGGGAATGCCGGCTATAAGCAAAGCCGAGGTGGCATCCTACAGCAGCAAAGCACTCGCTGCCATTAAAAAGACTTCTCTCAGTGATGAATGCAAGGACTCCTTCCGCAAACTCATCGACAAACTTATCACCCGCAATAAATAAGTAATTTATCGTTTATCGTTAATTGTTAATCGTTGAATGATAGATACTCATACCCACATATATCAGTCAGAATCGTTTCAAGAAGGATCTGAGGAAGTAGTTGACCGTGCTGTGGCTGCAGGTGTGGAGATGATGATCCTTCCTGCAGTGGATCGCGAATCGGCTGCTGAAATTGTCTCGCTCCACAATGCTCGTCCTCTGCAGACGCGTACAGCAATGGGGCTGCATCCAACTGAAGTAGGGGAGGACTGGAAAGATGAATTAGATGAAATTGTCAAAACACTTACTCCCACACACCCTGTGGCAATAGGTGAAGTTGGTATCGATCTTTATTGGGATGACTCAAATATCAGTCTTCAAAAAGATGCCTTTATAGCCCAAATTCAGTTGGCTTTGAGTCTGAATCTTCCAGTCATTATCCATTGTCGCGACGGCCTTGATGTCTGCCTCGAATGCCTAAAGAAAGCCACAGAAGCCCCCGAACGTAAGGAAGCATGCTCCGCATGCGCCCCAAAAGGTCAAAAACTTCCTAATCTGATCTTCCACAGTTTCACCGGCTCCCCTGAGGATGTGAAGAAAATTCGTCAGATATGCGACCCGTACTTCGGAATAAATGGAGTAGTCACTTTCAAAAACTCCGGTCATCTCCCTGAGGCAATCAAAGAAATAGGCATTGATAGGATCTTGCTTGAGACAGATTCTCCCTACCTCGCTCCTGTCCCTAAAAGGGGAAGAAGAAATGAAAGTTCTTATATCCCACTTATCAATTTGAAAATTGCTGAAATACTCGGTCTGTCTCCCGAAGAGACTGATCGCATTACTACAAACAACGCTAAAACCATATTTAAAATTTGAACTCGATATTCAGTCTCCCATTCAATCAGCCGGTAGTGATATTCGCCCTTGTGCTCCTGCTGATATTTGCGGCGCCGGTATTGTTCCGGCGTCTCAAGATTCCTGATGTGGTCGGACTGATTATTGCCGGTGTGGCTGTGGGGCCTTATGGCTTCAATCTCCTTGAAAGGGATGCCTCTTTCCAAATCTTTGGGCAGGTAGGTATTCTCTACCTCATGTTTCTTGCGGCTGTGGAGATTGATATGTACCACTTTAAGAAGAATCTTCGTCAAGGATTGATATTTGGACTTCTCACATTCTTCGTGCCCTCAATTCTGGGTATGGTGGCTGCTCATTATGCATTTGGAGCAGGACTCACTACATGCCTTCTTTTGGCAAGTATGTATTCTTCACATACTCTGATTGCCTATCCGGTCGTCAGCCGTTTTGGCCTTCAAAATGGTAAAAGCCCGATTCTTGCTGTCAGTGCTACGATTGTGGCCGTGCTGCTTGCCCTTATCACTCTCGCTTCAGTCGTAAAACTTCAGACTACTGGAGTATTCGATTTTATAAACCTCATTTATTTGCTGCTCTTCACAGCAGGATATGCCTTAGCGGTGGGCTTTTCTTTCCCATGGCTCACAAGATTTGTATTCAGAAAGATTTCTGATCCTGTGGCGCAATACATATTCATTCTCGCTCTCGTATTTATAGGGGCATTGCTTGCGCAGTTGATCGGTCTTGAGTCTATCTTGGGGGCATTCTATGTAGGATTGGTCCTTAACCGACTGATTCCGGGGAGGTCTTCTTTGATGCACCATATTAAGTTTGTGGGCAATGCTATCTTCATTCCATATTTCTTGATAGGTGTTGGTATGCTTATCAATGTCCATGTCATTTTTAACGGATGGAAAGTGGCTTGGGTAGCAAGCAATATGGTTCTCGTCGCTCTCCTTTCAAAGTGGATTGCCGCATGGCTTGCCCAAAAAGCCTTTCGCCTCACTTCTACCGACCGACGCATGATGTTTGGTCTGACCAGTGGTAAAGCGGCTGCCACTATTGCAGCAACCATGGTAGGGCATCAATATGGCATTATAAATGAAGACATCATGAATGGTGCGGTCTTGATGATTCTTGTATGTTGCTTAGTTTCTTCCGTCATTACTGAACGCACTTCTATACAAATGAGGATTGAACTCACTGACGCTGAGATGGAATCAGCCGGTATTGAGCGGCCAAAGTTTGCTCGCCAGATAGTGGCTGTCGCTAATCCTATCACTGCTGAAGGCCTGATGAAACTTGCGGTCTTTATGCGTTCGCCAAAGAATACGGAACCTATAACAGCTCTCTTTGTAAGAAATTCAGATGATTCCAGAAGTATAAGGGCAGGTCGCATTTCTCTTCATACTGCCGCTCAGGCAGCACAGGAAATGGGTGTGACTGCGCTTGAGGAAGAAAGATTCGACTTAAATGTGGTGTCCGGGCTTACTAACATGATCAAGCAGACCCATGCCTCAGATGTTGTCATCGGCTTCCATAGGAAAGCAAATATTGTAGACACATTTTATGGCCAGATGATCGATACCCTTCTGAAGCAAACTCTAAAAATGGTGGTTATGTCAAGGTGTTTTATCCCTATTTCCACTGTGAGGCGTATTGTGGTCGTGGCTGGAGCTAAGTCTCAATACGAGACGGGATTCCACGCCTGGGTGGCACGCATCGGAAATCTTGCTCAGCAGCTCGCTTGCAAAGTGATTTTCCTCGTCTCCGCTGAGACGTCAAGATATATAGAGGATATAATTTCCACTGATGGATACAGCATTCGTCGCATTTACCAAGAAATGACCGAATGGGAAGATTTCATTCTTCTCTCTAAGGATGTAGGCCCTGAAGATCTTCTTGTAGTGATCGGGGCAAGGAAAGGCTCGATTTCATACAGCACTTCTCAAGAAGAGATGCCGGAATTCCTCTCCAAAAACTTTGCTGCCCACAATCTCATGGTAATATATCCCGAGCAATTCAACGGCTAAAATATATCCAAATCAAAAATAAAAAAATCAAAGAATAAAGAATAATTCTAAATTCAAAATTCTAAATTATTAAATGCAAATACTTGAATACTTAGCATCTCAATTAGGATCAATCGATGTCAATATCGTCAACGCCACTTTCCGATTGATTCTCGCGCTTATTCTTGGTGCTCTCGTTGGCACTGAGCGAAAGCATAAAGGTCAAGTGGCAGGTATACGCACTTTTGCCCTTATTTCCATGGGGGCTTGCCTCTCAATGTTGCTGTCAATTTATGTGCCTCAAGAGTATTTGGGCTTGAAAAACGGTGACCCGGGGCGTATTGCTGCTCAGGTCATCACTGGTATCGGTTTCCTCGGAGGTGGTGCCATGATTCAGCAAAGAGGCGTAGTGCGTGGTTTGACCACTGCAGCGGGAATCTGGATCACGGCTATCATTGGTATGGCTGTCGGTGTCGGGATGTATTTGGCTTCCATAGTCTGCACCCTCCTGATTTTCTTGGTGATTGTTGGATTCAATCGGTTTGAGCATCTTATTCATATCGGGCAGGAGACTAAGGTGATATCAATTAGAAGTAAAGGTATTCTCAGAGATATCAAAGACTATGAAAGACTTCTAAAAGATGAGGGAGTCCATATTTCCAATTTCTTCATAGAGCAAAATTTTGAGAATGACTATACAGAAGTCAACCTGGTAGTCCTCGTTAGGACTTCAAAAAGACTAATGGATGCAATAAATCGCCTCGGTGAGGCTCATGATACTCTTTCTATAACTCTTTCAAATCAGATAGACTTATGATGCCACAGATGATTCAAGAGACTACTACGGATCTCCAGCAAACTATCTACACAGAGCTGAATCCGGATGCAGCAAAAGATTCAGGACATGGTTCGGAAGATAATACCAATGGCCTGATACTCGACCTTGCATGGATTTTGGTGCTTGCAGCAATTGCTACTCTCGTATTTAAGAAACTTAAGCAGCCAGTCGTACTTGGTTATATTCTTGCCGGGTTCTTGGCATCTCCTAATTTCACGTATCTTCCATCCATCTCAAACCTTGAGAATATTGAGGTGTGGGCTGATTTAGGAATTGTGGTGCTCATGTTTTCCCTCGGTCTTGAATTCTCTTTCAAAAAATTGATGAATTCCGGCTCGTCGGCTATCATTACGGCTTTGATTATTATTGTCGGTATGACGATGGCAGGCTTTGGAGTAGGATATATGTTGCATCTCAACACTATCAACTGTCTTTTCCTTGGAGGTATGATTTCAATGTCGTCTACCACCATTATCTTGAAAGCATTCACAGATTTAGGACTGAAGCAACAAAAGTTCGCTTCAATGGTGCTCGCTGTGCTGATTATTGAAGACCTTTTCGCTGTCCTCATGCTTGTGCTCCTTTCCTCATTTGCTATGGGAAATGTTCAGGGCTCTGAATTGATATATAATATTGCTAAGCTAAGTTTCTTCCTCATTATTTGGTTTGTGGTTGGAGTATATGTGCTGCCTTCGTTGCTTGAGAAGTTAAGTTCATATCTGAATTCGGAGACTCTTCTTGTGGTATCGATGGGTCTATGCTTCTCTATGGCTGCTTTCTCTGTGATGTGCGGATTCTCTCTCGAACTTGGAGCCTTCGTGATGGGTTCTATTTTGGCTGGTACTGTTTTTGCTGAGAGAATGGAGCATGTCATATCTCCGATTAAAGATCTTTTTGGTGCAGTATTCTTCATCTCTGTCGGAATGATGGTGCAGCCTACTGTGATTGCTACTTATTATCCACAAGTGCTTCTTCTGGCAGTAGTAGTGATAGTAGGCATGATTATTTTTGGCACTGTCGGTATGCTCGTCACCGGGCAAACTCTCAAGGTGGCTATGAAAAGTGGCTTCTCCTTGACTCAAATCGGTGAGTTCTCATTCATCATCGCCTCTCTTGGCATGGGTCTCGGTGTGCTGGATGCTTCTCTTTATCCTATAATTGTCGCTGTTTCAGTAATCACAATCTTCACAACTCCATATTTCATCAAACTTTCCGAGCCTGCTTACCAATTCGTAGAGCGCCACTTGCCGGAGAAACTCAAATTCCTCATCAACCGCTATTCAACTCAAGTGGTAGACACAAATGAGACTGCGCGTCTTTGGAGGGAGATTCTCGGACGTTATTTATGGAGAGTTGTGCTTTATTCTGTGATTCTGATTGCAATCATGATTGCTTGCCGTGAACTCCTTTTCCCACTCTTGGAGGGGCTGATGCCGAAATGGGGTCACCTTGTGGCTACTATTGGAACTCTTGCCATAATGTCGCCATTCCTGACAGCTCTATCATTCACATCAATCAAGTCTGACCAGAAGATGAAACTTCATTCTACGGCCTCTTTCTATGAAGTGCCTCTTATAGCAATGAGTATCATCCGCTACATTATTGCACTTCTTTTTGTGGTCTATTTCCTGACTGTTTGCTATTCTTCTCTCGTTGGTTGGATTGGAGGCTCTGTCTCTTTTGTCATCATTGTTGTGTTTGCTTCTTCAAAACTTATGAGAGGGTTCAAGAAGATGGAGAAAAAGTTTATGAACAATCTCAACAACCGCGAGAATGCTCGCTCTGGAGCCAACAACAATCTTGTTCGCGATCTTCATCAGGCTTATCTTGACATAAAACCGCAATGCCGATTTGCCGGCGACCGTCTTAAAGATTCAGGATTGAGAAGTGAATTTGGTGTAAGTGTCTCCAGTATCCGTCGCGGTGATGAATTCATTCCGCTTCCGACAGGTGATACTCGTATCTTCCCTGGGGATACACTCGGGGTTATCGGAACGGATAGCCAAATAAAGAGACTGAACGATGAATTTGATCGGGCAACCACTCAAAACAAGGAATCTCTTAAGCATCCGGAAATCGAACTTAAGAGCATCCTTTTGACTCAGAATTCACCAATTATAAATCGTCCTCTTTATGAGACAGATCTGCGAAACGACTACTTCTGCATGGTATTGCTCGTGCAGCGCGGTGACTCAGAATTCAATCCAACACCCGAAACTGTACTCGAAGCCGGCGACCTACTCTGGATAGTAGGCGACCCCTCCCAATTCGACAAAATGAAATAATCCCAAATTCAAAATTAAGAATTCTAAATTCTAAATTCTCAATTAATATAAGAATTCAAAATTCAAAATTCAAAATTAATATACAATGCCTCGCCGACCCTACACCTTCGACAGAGTAGTGCGCATAATTTTTTCATTGTGCGGACTTTTGGCTGTCCTATATCTTCTCAATCTTCTTAGTGACGTGCTTTTGCCATTCTTTGTGGCTTGCTTGATTGCTTATATCCTCGAACCTTCTGTGGAGTTTAATAAGCGGATATTCAGATGTAAGCGGAGATTTTTCCCCGTTGTCTTGACTCTGCTTGAATCAATATTTCTGGTCGGCATTCTTTGTTGGATTTTCATTCCCTATCTCATCGAGGAATGTACTGAAATGGGAAAAATCATTAGGGAATATGCTTCAAGTCAGATCCAAATTCCCTATATATCCAAAGAAATTCATGATTTCATCAGGAATAATGTTGATTTTGACAAAATCAGCCGATTGCTTAGCCGTGAACAATGGTGGGAACTTATTAAAAATAGCCTCAATCAGACTTGGTCGTTTATCGGTAGTTCTTTAAGTTTGATTGTCGGCATGATAAGTTGGTTGATTGTAGTGCTTTATGTCATCTTCATTATGCTCGACTATGAAAGATTCGTTCTCTCACTCCGTCAGCTTATTCCTTTTGGACAGAGAAAGCAAGTCTATCATATTGTCAAGGACATCGAAAATGCAATGAATCGTTATTTTCGAGGTCAGTTCTATATAGCATCTCTCGTTGGATTGCTTTTTGCCGCAGGTTTTCTCATTATAGGTCTTCCTATGGCTGTAGTATTTGGTCTTTTCATAGGAATGCTAAATATGGTGCCATATCTCCAAATGATTTCTCTCCCCATAGCAGCCATTCTTTGCCTCGTTGGATCGATATCAGGTGGCCCCACATTCTGGGTCTTGTTTTGGGAATGCATGGCGGTATATGTAGTGGTGCAATGCATCCAAGATTTAGTTCTGACTCCAAAGATAATGGGAAAAGCAATGGGTTTGAATCCGGCAGTAATTCTTCTTGCCCTATCAATATGGGGTTCACTACTCGGTTTCTTAGGAATGATCATAGCCCTTCCTCTTACCACACTTCTCCTTTCCTACTACGACCTCTACATAGTGCAACGCTCCCTCCCCGACATTGAACCGACCAATTCAAAAACGTAATAAAGCATGCTCCGCATGCG
>CAZCZX010000090.1:0-1231 GCA_964503095.1 uncultured Sangeribacter sp. | reverse complement strand
AAATTCTAAATTAAAAATCAGAAAATATCTCCAAAAGCAATTCCTCCGCCGCTTTGCGAGCCGCCGCCCGAGGTCCGATATCATTCATAATTATCACGATGCTATGAGTCGGAGCAAAATACTCGTCAAGCTTATATCCTGCATAGCACTGTATCCCCTTCATACTTCCGGTCTTCATCGCTACATAAGCATCCAAGGCTGTGTCTTTAAGAAAATCTGAGAGTGTCCCTTCTTGTCCTGCCAAAGGCATAAACGAAGCATAGTCTTCATTATCCCCCATTTTATGGAGTATTTCGCTCATAAAGTTGGCTGTGACTCTGTTTGATCGTGATAAGCCGCTTCCATCTATTATTGTGACGCCATTTGTCGTGACCCCTTCGGATTTCCAATACCGAAGCATTTCGGCTGCTCCAGCCTCGGTTGAACCCTCTTTACCGCGTGCCAATGCAAAAGTACGCAGAAAATTTTCTGCAAACAGATTGTCGCTCCGCATCATGCAACTGCGCATCACTTCTGCATATGTGTCGCTGACATGGTCAAGTAATTCTGACGCGTGTTCGGTATCTGATAGCCCTTCATTCCCTATCTTGGTAGTGCCTTTGACTATGATTCCTGCTTCTCTAAGCCTGGAACTCAGATAAGATAGAAATACAGACTCCGGATTTTTGACTGATCTGCTTCCATTGGCATTCCTACGGAAATTCAGTGCATGGCTTCCTGTGCCGTATGCTTCATTTAAGTCCCCTGCAGCCCAACTCGGGGGGCATGCAGGGCCAGTATAAAGCGAGGTGTCTACCTCAATGTTCCCATTGATAGTAGTTATCCCTTTATGGCGCAGTGCTGCAATTATTTCTTCAGCAATATCTGCTGACTCTGGAGCACAATTGGCTCCAAGGGTGGGATCTCCTCCTCCCATTATTAGCAGGTCTCCCTCTATTGTGTTTCCCTTAATAGGCCCATCTGCATAGACATATGTATGGAAGCGCTCATCTGGACCTTTTTCCTGAAGAAGCCCGGCTATTGTGACAGTCTTCATTATCGACGCGGGAAGAAGTGGGCGATCAGCATTGTGCGCCACAAGAGTCTTTCCCGTGTTCAAATCTCTGACCAACACCGCTGTGCTTCCGGAGGTAATACTTTTAGAAGTTAAAAATTTATCCAATGGAGATGCCCCAAAAGCGGTCATCACCATTCCTAAAAATATAATTAATGCTATTTTACGTTTCATTTT
>CAZCZX010000089.1:0-10765 GCA_964503095.1 uncultured Sangeribacter sp. | reverse complement strand
ATGCCCATCCCTGTCCGGTGGACCCTTTCCTCCCGGGAGGATGCCCTCCCGGGATTTACGCGGTATTAGCCTCCCTTTCGGGAGGTTGTACCCCTGACAGGGGCAGGTTGCATACGTGTTACTCACCCGTGCGCCACTCGCCGGCAGGAGGGGCAAGCCCCTCCCCCGCTGCCGTCCGACTTGCATGTGTTAAGCCTGCCGCTAGCGTTCATCCTGAGCCAGGATCAAACTCTCCATTGTTAGTTATATATTCTTATATATATCTTCAAAGCTTTTGTTGTCCCGGTCTCCTGTGTTTGGATGGAATCTTGTTGACGTGAACCCCGAGATTTACCTCGTGTTCCCTTGTCTCTGCTGCGTCCAATCTCATGATTGGCGCTGCTTGTCTTGTGGCATCATGTCATTGTTCTCTTTCAGTCTCGCAACCGTCTTCACTCCGTCGGGCTTTCATTGCTGTGCCCCGTCGTTTCCCGATTGCGGATGCAAAATTACTACATTTTTCGGCCCTGTGCAAGTCTTTTTGGAATTTTCTCCACAATTTTGCGCGATAAGGGGCTTAACCGTTTTTGTATCAGAGGAATCAAAAAATGTTAAAATTCCTTTCATTTCCTTAACGGAATGAACCTTCCTCCTCCTCATTTGTTGTCAGCAGCTGTCGGACCAATCCGACCCGTCCGACCAGTCGGACTTGTCTGACCCGTCTGACCAGTCTGACTTGTCCGACTTGTCCTACTAAGAAGCATGCCCCCAGCCAGAATCTCAAATAAAACAAAAACGCCAACCCAAATAAGGATTGGCGCAAATTTTCATCGATAGTCTTTAAGAATCTCCCGCAGCCGCTTCCGAGTGAAGAAGATCCTCGACTTCACAGTCCCAAGTGGCATATTCAATTTGTCGGAGATCTCCTCATATTTATATCCTGCCACATGCATTGAGAATGGCTTGCGGAAATCCGGAGCGAATCCGGAAAGGATACTATATATCTCTTGCATAGCATAGGTAGTCTCCGGAGTTCCTATGCCTGAGTCTTGCGAAAGATTTAGATGGTAGCAATCTTCCGAAGAATCTATTACAGTATTCTCTCGGGTGTTTTTTCGATAATTGTTGATGAAGATATTGCGCATGATTGTGAGCATCCAACCCTTGAAATTGGCATTGGCCACATATTTGTCCTCATTATTGAGGGCCTTGAGGGTCGTATCCTGCACTAAGTCTTCCGCCTCCTCCCTATTCAGGGTAAGCTTCAGAGCGAAGGAGAGCAGATTTCCCTGCATGCCCAATATTGAATCCTGAAAAGAAGTTGTCTTGTTCATAATTGTTAGATAAAGTCACTTATTCGACTTTCAGAAGATAGATAGTTTATAGCCTATAGTTGTTAGTTGTCAGTGCAAAATTAGAATTTTTTTTTGAAACTAACAAAAAAAATCAATATTTTTTAAAACTTTTTTCAAAAAATATTGTTACCGTTAGTTAAAAACACTAAAAACAAAGTGCGACTCTCTTGAGCCACACTTTCTTAACTATTGCATGCTTTTGTAAACTTTTACTTCTTCTATTCGGGTTGTCGACATCTTAGTTATAGTAAACTTCATGTCGCCAATTTCAAAGGTCTCCCCTTCAGATGGCAACGCCTCAGTATGCTCCAAGATCAAGCCCGCTATTGTGTTGTAATCTTCCGATTCCTTTAAATCCAACCCAAGAGCCTCATTGACAGCAGCAATCTCTGCCCTTCCTGAAATCTCAAACCCTCCATCAGCCAACTTCCTATAGAGTTGCTTTTGTCGGTCATGCTCATCTTCTATCTCCCCGAATATCTCTTCCACAAGGTCCTCAAGAGTAGCAAGCCCTGAAGTGCCGCCAAACTCATCTATAACAATGCAAAGAGACTTCCTTTCCGCAATCATCCTACGCATCATCTTATTGGCAAGCATTGTCTCCGGAGTGAATATCACTGGCTTGATGTGTTCTCGCCAATCAGACTCTATATCAAACAACTCAGATATATGAATGTACCCAACTACGTCATCAATGTCTTCATTATATACCACTATCTTCGACAGGCCTGTACGCTGAAAAAGTGAAAGAAGATCTTCTCTCGTAGTATTATCCTTTTCCACAGCG
Source organism: uncultured Sangeribacter sp. (assembly GCA_964503095.1). GTDB lineage: Bacteria > Bacteroidota > Bacteroidia > Bacteroidales > Muribaculaceae > Lepagella. Next base: position 8,644 of record CAZCZX010000089.1, on the reverse strand, counting down.
ACAATCTCATTGCGCGGACGCATACATTCTTCAATTGTCGTGTCCTTGAAGTCTACCGCATTCCGGAATATCTTCACCTCATTCTCAACTTCCACTTGCGCTTGCTGCGTGGAATGCAACTGCTCCTCCAAGTAATCATCAAGCTGATCCATAGTGATGAGGCTTGCGTCCACTTTATTTTCATTGATTCCGAAAAGACCCATCATCCCCTTGGTGATCAAAGAGACAAATTTCGACACCGGATACAATACGATGTAGACAAGATATAGAGGAAGAGCAAACATCCTCATCATGAAGTTGGGATTAATACGGAAAGTCGCTTTCGGTATGAATTCTCCACACAATAATATCACCAATGTTGAAAATATCGTATTTGCCACCAATACCATGGCCTCGTTATTGTCAAACCATCGGTTTAATACCGGATTGATTAGCACCGACAATGTAATACCATACACCACAAGCACCACATTATTGCCTACGAGAAGTGAGGAGATAAACATATCTTCGTTATGACTGAATCCGGTGATAATCCGGTCGATCAATCCACCTCTCGACCCATCAATCTGCATCCGTATCTTGTTCGACTGCACATATGCTATCTCCATTCCAGAAAAAAATGCAGACAGCACCACCGCTATTATCGTAAGTATTAGTGCTACAGTAAAAGTCATAAAATTCTATTAATAATATACATTTTAATCCAGGCCTAAGCCCGGAGGGCTTACATCTTGTTATCCCTTGGTGAAACCAGGGGCTTGGAGCTTTCCTCCATCTTCGACCCCGAAGGGGGCGGACTGTTTCATCGCCTCATATCTTCATCCACCGGGAAGATACCGGTAGGCCGACGTATCGTATATTTGGTAAGTTGGTCATTGCTCTCAAAGCCATGTCCTTCGAGCATGCGGTCGGGGGTCTCGATGTGTATGAAAGAATCACTATATAGTCTATTCCTTCTTTGGTCCCAAAACAATTGCTGCGTCAAAAACAGTTCACCAGGCTCCTTCTTCAACTCTACATTTCCATCAAGTTTCCACAGATTGAGCATACGGAAATACTTTGCCGAGTCGGCAGCAACTGAGGCTACCACATTAAACTTCCGGTCAAATTTCTGCAGATATATACCCTTCGGGAAAATCCAATATGGAGTGTCAACCTCATCATATACATTCCACAGAGGGGAAACTATCTTATATTGCGTGATTCCTGAATCTGATATCAATGTCGATACGTTGACAGTAGACATTGTAGGCATTTTCTTAGGATCAATACGTGAAGCCACTCCAAGCTTCCCATCATCCTTACACCCAGACAACGACACTACCAAAGCCAATGTCAATGTGACCAATAGCCCGGATGATCTCCCAATTCTAAATTCCCAATTCTCTATTCTCAAATCAATATTCTCAGTTAGAAATAATTCTAAATTCTAAATTCACAATTCTAAATTCTAAAATTAGTTGATTTTCCTCTTAAAGAACCATACCTCATTAAAGTTAACTCCAATCATTATATTGAAGTAATTTTCTGTAAGCAGGCTTACGGGCGAGGTCTGACGATGACGCCATTCAAGTCCGAAGTTGATCATTGTCTTGCCATGTGGAGCCACAAATCCGGTTCCCAATGAAATTCCATACTCCTTCATCTGGTTGCCATCTATCTTAAGATAGTCGCCCGTATAGTATCCTCCTAATCTGAAAGGCATCCTTTCAAGATAGTTTCCTCGGATATTATGGGTATATTCTCCGCCAATTGCAATCTTCATCCTGTCGGAGAAATGCATTCCGTCAAACACCACTTGCCCAGCTTCATCTGAAAGTGACGAGAACGGAGCCTTCGACCATTCCTGCCATGTGAAGTCAGCTTCCACTAAAATCCTATGCACTTTCTCATGAGTATATGAAAGCCCCACTCCCAAGGTCTGTGGAGAATAATATCTTCCTTTCATACTGCTCTTGGCTATAGTATCAGGCGAACTATCTGATGTCAAGTCCTGGAGTGTCAGCCATGTATTCCCGTGAAATGTCTTCTTCGGGCTATAGGTGGCACCCAATGTCAACGCGTTATATTTGTTGATCGGTTGTCTGTATTGGATTCCGGCAACAATGTTCCAGTCTCTTATCTGCATGATTTGCTCAAACAATGATTGAGTTGAAGCCGATGGGGTAGCATATACATCATTCTGTATTGTACCAAAATCGTACGACACATTCACGCCTACTGAGAATCCTCCGACTTTGCCTGAAACGCCGGCATAAGCCTCTGTAATTCCACCGTTACCCTGATTCTGACGGGCACCAAACTTGATGTCATCTCCAAAGGAATATCCCACCTGGCTGTATGGCACCATACCTACAGACATACCCATGAATTTTGACAATGGGAATTCCATGGTGACGTAGTCAAGACCTCCACCAAAACCATGGTCAGAACCGGTCTTGTCTTTACTCCACCGCATATTCATGTTTGCTCCCATATCCCAAAGGAAGGTCAGGGAGTCGATCGATGCATATGATGCGGGGTTCATTACGTTGATCTGCCGACCCGACTGCATGGCGTAGCCAACTCCACCCATCTGCCTCTGCATCGATGTGGCTCTGTCGCCAATGATGCCATAGCCATACATTGAATATGGGGTATTCACATCAGCCTTTGCCGACAGAATGGTAGATACCAACGCCAATATGGCACAGAATGTTTTGATTTTATTCATTGTATTTATAAATATGTAGCAGTCCATAAGCTATTAAATCGGGCTCATGGGCCACTGGTATGCGTGAATTTATATGCTTTGATAGCAACTCGGCATCTCCTCCTGCGAGAATCAGCCTATTGCATCCGAATGTCTTTTGATATTCCCTATAGGTCTCGGTGATTTCATCGGCCAAACCAAGCACGACGCCTGACCGGATGCAGGTGTCGGTGGAATCGCCGGCTATCGGTATAATTCCTTCTGCATCTACGAGGGGCAACGCAGATGTATAGGCATGCAATGCCTCAAATCGCAGACGAAGTCCTGCCGTAATACGCCCCCCACGAAAAGTCCGGTTGCCATCGACCACATCAAGTGTCACCGCCGTCCCTGCATCCACCACTGCCAACGGCTCTCCTTTATAAAGCGAGGCTGCTCCGGAAGCCAATGCCACCCGGTCAAGCCCCAAAGTGTTTGGCGTAGAATAATCTATGTCTATAGGCAATTTTGTTGACCTTGATAGTATCAGCAGGTTGCCATCAACTGATAGACGAAGAGATTCCACAAACCGAGGATCGATCTTCCCTACAGAGCAAAACGCCCCACAATCGGGATTCCAACGTTCTATCACGGAAAACACATCATCATAAGCCCCTGCCGAAAAACGGCATACCTCCTTAGGCTCTCCATCTTCAAAAAGAGTAAGCTTAAGCAAGGTATTTCCTTGGTCGACCGACAGAAACTTATAATTTCTCATCTTTAGTGTTTATCGTTATATCTCGTTGATAGTTGATTGTCATCTTTCCTTCTTCATACGTGCCGCTATCATCCAGCTCGCAACAATCTGAATCACGGCCCCTGCCATTGTGAATGCCACTGTCTGTCGCATCACTGCCAATGGTCCTGAAAAAAATCCGGAATAATATTGGAGTTTGTAGAACCAAAATGCAGCCCCAATAATAAAGCACATGCCTGCCCAAAACTCAAGTCTGCGAAGTCTTCGCAATCTAAGCGAATCTCCAGGCGCATTGACATTGATCACACGAGCCACTGTATACACCAACGCTCCGCCGGCATACACCCACTTTGCCCATGAAATAGAATTCCCTAAGATGCTGCCAAAAAACGGGGCCATCATGGCTACGAGCACAAGCAGCAATCCAACGGATGCCGCTATCTCTACATATTTTCGTCTCTGTTCAAGCGTTGCTGATACTTCGCCTTTTGCAGAGGTTTCGCTTCTTTTATTCATACTTTCAATCATTTTGCCGGCGCCACAAGCAGGAAAACATCTTCCGTTGGCCGCTTCATATGATATTGCTCACGGGCTATAAATTCAAGAGCCTCATCGCCCCGTTCTATGGCAAGACGACGATTCCGATAGTAGGCCGCAGAATCCTGATTCTCCTTAATCTCTTTTTTCAGCCTTACTATTTCCTTTTCATAGAGCATACTTTGAGTGAACGACGCATCCTCATTGAGCAACAATAGCCCAATGAAAAACACTCCTATTATTAATAGAGGTATATTGGCGCATCTCCTAAACCAATAGGCCGCTTTTCTCGAAAAACTACTCATTTCCCTTGAATTGAAAATGCAAAATTAATCAAATATATGCAAAAAAACTAAATATGAGTCTAAAAAAATGTGAATAACCCCAATTTATGACCCTCCTTCATTCTTTAAGAAGGTCGGGACGCAGTCTCTTTGTGCGCTCCAATGCCTGGTCGAGACGCCACTGGTTGATCTTGGCCTCATGTCCGCTCAGCAATATCTCAGGCACTTTCCATCCCTTGTAGTCAGCCGGACGCGTGTAGACCGGCGGCGCAAGCAGATCATCTTGAAAGGAGTCTGACAATGCCGACTGCTCATCGCCTATCGCCCCAGGTATCAGCCTCACTACAGCATCCACAACACATGCCGCCGGAAGTTCCCCTCCGGTCAGCACATAATCTCCTATAGAAATTTCTTTCGTCACAAAATGCTCTCTGATACGATAGTCTATTCCTTTATAATGACCACAAAGGATAATAATATTCTCAAGCATCGAAAGGGAGTTGGCCATTGGCTGGTCGAATGTCTTGCCATCAGGAGTCATGAATATCACCTCATCATAATCTCTTTCGCTCTTCAGTTTTGATATGCAATCATCCACAGGTTGGATTTTCATCACCATTCCAGCCTCGCCTCCAAAAGGATAATCATCCACCTTCCGATGCTTGTCCAAAGTGTAATCACGCAGATTATGCACATGAATCTCAACAAGCCCCTTATCCTGAGCCCTCTTAATAATGGAGCAATTCAATGGAGACTCCAGCATCTCCGGCATCACAGTCAATATATCAATCCTCATCTTTATATATATCTTAATTCAAATTCTAAATTCAGATTCAAATTTCAAATTCTAAATTCTAAATTCAAATTCTAAATTCAAATTCTAAATTCTTACATAAGTATAAACATAAATCCACTCTTTTTTATCATACCGCCACCTTATTCCATTCTAAATTGTTATTAAAATAAAAACACGTATAAACTATGACTGGAAATATTTTTGAGGTCGTCCCCGGCATCACATACATCGGGGTCGACGACCACGCGATAGAAAAATTTGAAAACCAATATGCCGTTCCCAACGGTGTCTGCTATAACTCGTATCTTATTAAAGGAGAAAAAATAGCCGTAGTAGACACCACCGACGACCAAACCGGAACTGAATGGCTCGCAAACCTCGACAAAGCCCTCGACGGTGCAAAACCAGACTATCTCATCATCGAGCACCTTGAGCCTGACCATTCCTCCCTCATCTCAACTTTCGCTGAAATATACCCCGAAGCCACCCTCGTATTGTCGGCTACCGGTGCACGAATGCTTCCCCAATATTTCGACCCAATTCCTGAAAACTGCAAGATAGTTACAGTCAAAGAAGGCGATACTCTCGATCTTGGAGGCCTCACGCTGCAATTCTACCTCGCACCTATGGTGCATTGGCCTGAAGTGATGATGGCATATTGCCCCGAACGCAAACTCATCTTCAGTGCAGATGCTTTTGGCACATTCGGAACCCTCGACGCCGTCGACGGCGATTGGGCCACTGAAGCGAGAAGATACTACTTCAACATCGTAGGCAAATACGGTCCGCAAGTGCAGAACACCCTCAAAAAACTCTCATCTCTCGACATTCAGACCATATGCCCACTACATGGACCGATACTTAAGGAAAACCTTTGTTACTACATTGACCTCTACGACAAATGGAGCAGTTACACTCCGGAATTAGACGGAGTCTTCATTGCAAGCGCATCCATTCATGGCAACACACTCCAGGCAGCTGAATATCTCGCTGAGCAGCTTCGCAGCCTTGGCGTGCAGAATGTATATGTAGCTGATCTCACTCGAGATGATCTATCTGAAGCTGTGGCAATTGCCTTCAAATATCCAAAAGCAGTTTTCTGCGCATCCAGCTACGACGCCGGGCTCTTCACCCCAATGTATACATTCCTCCACATCCTCGCCTCAAAAGGATATTGCAACCGAGAAGCAGCCATCATCGAAAACGGATCATGGGCTCCCTCAGCCGGGAAAATTATGGGCTCGATGCTCGAATCAATGAAAAACATCGACATCCTACCTGATACCGTCACCATCCGCGGCTCCTTCAAAGAATCCGACCACGCAGCCTTGAACGCCCTCGCCAAGACCCTTGCAGCAAAATAAGCAAAAGATTGAGTGAGCGCGGAAGCGCGAATTTGAGAAATTAAAAAAGCAAAAAAATGATAGATAAAAAAGAACTTCAAGCCTTCATAGAAGAGCAACTTAAGGATACAGAATACTTCCTCACAGACCTCAAAGTATCCCCCACAAACGAAATCACAGTAGAAATCGACTCCCTCACCCCGGGCGACATCGAAGAATGCGTCAGCCTTACGCGCGCAATCGAAGAAGCCTTCGACCGCGACGTGGAAGACTACGAACTCGAAGTAGGAACAGCAGGCCTCACCTCCCCTCTCAAAGTCAAACGCCAATACGAGAAATACCTCGGTCAAGACCTTGAAGTGCTCACTACCGACGGCCGCAAACTCCATGGAATGCTCCGCAAAGTAGCCGACGAAGGAATAATCCTCTCCATACAGCAAAAAGTAAAAAAAGAAGGAGTAAAGAAACCCGTAATCGAGTCAGTCGACATCGATCTCCCCTTCTCCCAAATCAAAAAAGCCGTCTACGATCTCAAATTCTAACCTTTGCCCATACCCATACAAAGCCGACTTTCCTGCTAAAAGCAAAACAAGGAAAGCCGGCTTTTTTTGCCTCCACAACTCCTACCCCCTCTACAAATCTCAACCTGCAAGAAAGAAGGAGCCCAACTCATAGATGGACTCCAAACAATTTATTTAAGAATTTCAAGCAATTTCTTGCAGTGCTCTCCAAAGTCGGAATTTTCATATCTGTCAGACAGTTCACCAAGAACTTCAATCGCCTTTCCCTTATCCTTGAGGATAAGATATGCCTGCACTAAATCCATGCCGGCCTTCTTCGGATCTTTCTGATCAATATAGTAGCTTTCATTGTCAGTTGGCTCAGGTTGCCGAATCTCCGCTGTTCTCTCTAAAGAACTTTGATATTGCATTTTGAGTTCAGGAAGCATTTCCTTTATCTCTTCTTTTGACATTGACGATATTACTACGGCTCTTGAAGGATTACCAAAAGATGTGCTTGCAAGCAAAGCACTTTCACACACTCGCGCGTTCATGCTATAATAGCCTGGTATGAGCACTGCCACCAAAATAGCCGCAGTTGATGCAATAGCCGCCAGCCAAGGCTTCCAGTTTAGCCTTCTTTGCTTTGAATGTGTCGTATCCACTCCAATAAAATCCTCGTCAACACACTCTGCATCCGCAAGTATTCTTTGGTCCTTGTTGAATATTCTAGATTTGGAAGCTTTTGTTTGTTTGGGTTCGGAAAGTTTCGGTATTGCTTCGTCAGCTAAAGCCAATTCATTATTTGAGACTACCAAATCATCATAAGTGTCTATTTCAGCCTTTTCTAATGATGTGGAAAAGGCTGGGGCAGTCTCTGTGGCATGGTCGTATATAAGAGCGAGAAAGTCTTCGTCGCTCATGTTGCGCATCGCGGCTTCAAATTCGGCATTATCTTGCTCTGCTTCCTGGATCAATCCCTTGATGATAAGATTGTCAAGGTGCTTGTCTAAATCTTTCTCTTTCATAATCGATTCTTTTTATTGATCCAACAGCCCGAGTCGGCGCACTGCATTCTTCACTCTCTCCCGGATTTTCTCAAGACAACGGTTTTTGACCACATTGGCACTCCTTGCGTTGCTGTAGTTAAAACAGTCTGCTATATAATGCATAGAACAGTCTTGGAAATAATACATCTGTAAGATCTGGTTGCAAGGATTAGGGATATAACTCAATTCCGCTCCAAGCACTGCCTTCAGTTCCGGATCATTGTATATCGATTTTTCAGCCTCCTTCTCCTCGGTGTATTCCTTCTCAAATGATTCCCTGTCGAAATTCTCATCATCAAAGGAGGGGATATGCCTTTCTCTCTGCACAAACTTGAGTGCCTGTTTCCATCCCAAGTTGAAAATATAAGACTTCCAACTTCTCACCCTATCTGTTTTTCCACTACGGATATTGTCACGGACATCTATCCATACATTGACATAGATATCCATGATGTCATCATAATCGATTTTGAAGTTTTTGCGCAAGAAATTGATGAAGGGTGTCTTCATCTCCTCAAAATTCCTATGTGCAATTTCGTTGTAGTCTGCAGGCATTGATCTTATATTTTAGAGAATGCAAATTTAATAAAAAGATTCCTTATATACAAGTGCACACTTGCAGACGCTATTATTATTTTTTGCCACCAGCACCTAATCTATCAGTTGGAAAACGCCCCAGTAATATGGATTATCAAAACGTTTTATTA
>CAZCZX010000088.1:0-10811 GCA_964503095.1 uncultured Sangeribacter sp. | reverse complement strand
TATTTCAAAAGTATAAAGACTAAGCAAAATAGGAAAAAAATCGGGTCGCAAAACTGCGACCCAATTTAATTATAGCTCAATTTTTAATAATCATTTAAGTTTATAGACTTCTACTCCGGCAAGGAGGAAGCAGCCGGTGCCGTAGTCATCGAAGTCGGGGACTGAGTCGTAGGCTACGGGTTGGCCGTCTTTGGGTTCTTTACCGGTGCCTTGCACATAGCCAAGATAACCGTTTTCATGCACTGCATCCTTCACCATAGCATTCCAGGCTTTTGTGATGATGGGCATATATTTAGCCTTGTCAAGGATGCCGTTTCTTACTCCCCAAGCCATGCCATATACGAATAGGGCGGTGCCTGTCAATTCCTTGCCCCCGTAGTTGTCGGGATCATGAAGGGATACATTCCAGAAACCATCCGGACGCTGACATTTCGCAAGGGCAGCACACATATCCTGCAGGTCTTTTACATATACTGCGCGGTGAGGATCATCTGCCGGAGTATCTTCGAGAACACGTACGAGAGCAGCCACAACCCAACCGTTACCACGACTCCAGTAGCAATTCTTGCCATTAGGCTCCTTATAGGGAGGCACAAAATCAGCGTCTCTCCACCAAAGACCTTCTTTTTGATTGAAAAGGCCACCTGCAAGAGTATTACGGCTCCATTCATACATATCCCATGCTTTTTCACTATATTTTTTGTCGCCAGTCACAGCACTAAGTTTAGTAAGCACCGGCATACCCATCTGGATGGCATCTATCCAAGTCCAATCATCCACTTGCGGAGTGTTGACAAGCATATTGCAAAGGGATATAGTCTGAGTCAGCATCTCAGGCTTAGGAGTAAGCTTGTATAGGTCGATATATGTCTGACCGCAGGCATAGTTATCAGCATTTCTTGTAGTAGTCTCGTCTCTACGCATTCCCCATTTGAAACCTTCAGCCCAATCAGTGGCATATTGCCAATATTTCTTATCAGGATAGATAGAATGGAGAGCCATCAATCCTTCAAAATAAATAGATCGAGTCCAGATATTTGCCTCATAAACTTTCTTGCGGGAATAGTAGGGGATTCCTAAGAGAGGATCAGGATGTCTACGCATATAAAGGTCGTTGACCTTTATGAGGGTCTTTAGAGTTTCCTGGCGAGGAGGAAGCTCGTCTTTCGCTCCGATAGCCGGAATCACCATCAGGAGAGTCATCAGACTTAAAATTAATTTTTTCATAAGATTACTATTTTTGTTGTTATTTTTTCTTTAGAGGAATAATTTTCACAGTTGAGTTGAGACCTGCAGGTACTAACTCCCAATCGGAATAGTCTATGACTTTCTTGCCAACAACACTGGCGATATTCGCATCCTTGAATATCTTCCACTTTTTACCTTTCCGATCGTAGTCAGCAATACGGTTGGCAGGGAGATTAGTCACATCAATCTCAAGAGTGTTTGAGCCGGGTTGGAGAAATTTCCCAATTTCTATTGTAAAAGGCACACTCCAAACCTTACCTACTTCCTTGCCATTCACCTTCACGAGAGCACTTTCTCTCAAATCGCCCAAGTCGAGAATCCATTCATCGGCATTGATATCTGATGGGAGTGGGAAGGAAGTAGAATAGCGAGCAGTGCCGGCGTTGATTTTTGCTTCATCAAGAGGAAGATTAGTCCATGCAGTGACAGTATCTGTAGCAAAAGTCCCTTCAATAGAAGGAGCAGAATCAAGGAACGAAATGCTCCAACCTTTATTTATTTCGATGGGTTGTCCTTGCTCATAATATTCCCATTCCTCAGCCTTGACATCAGCAGGGAAGGTCTTGAGAAGAAGAGACTGACCGGGGTTCACTTGTAAAAGTATTTCAGTAGTGCCATTAGGTCCTTTACGTGTGCGGGCTTTCCCTTTTTTACCGGAAAGAGGGTCGAATATCATCACGCTTTCAGCAGGGACTGCGAGAGTTTCCCAGCCATTGATGGCATTTTCATTGAGCAAAGCGAGGAAATAATTGTTTCCTCCTGCTTCATTGACTCTGCGAAGGAGCGACACACCCTTTGATCGAAGAGGTTCAGGAGTTGCTCCAGTCATGCGTATTGCATCCTGAATGTCTTTGGCAGGGGCTGCCATATCGCTCTTCAAGTCGGCTAAAGCAGCCCGTCTTTGCTCAAGGTTTCCAAGTCCGGGGACGTCATTCGGGAGATGCTCCGTAAAAATTACGTTTGCACCCTTCGCTTTGAGGTTTTTCAAAGCCTGGAGAGTCTCAACCGGCATGAAATTGACAGGAGGCACTATTAGAGCCTTATATTTATTACCCCCCTTTGATATGATGGAGCCATCTTCATCCACTGAGAGGTCTGCTATCAGAGCATCTGAAAGATAATCAGGATCGAGACCGGCATTGACGAGTTCGCCAACCATCTTCTTGACATCTGGCATTTTTTTATCCATGCTGTGGATATCAAACATCATGTAGATGCCATCCTGGCGCTGCCATATATCGTCGATTGGGAAATATAACAGAACATCAGAATCGGGATTGCCGGCAGTCAAGAATGCCTGGCAACGAGCGATATATTTGAAGAGCGCATCAGCATCCTTCCAAATAGTATTGGTTGGCGACATATTGACAGATGCATAGAAAAGCCATCCAGGGAACTCCACACCTTTTGGAGAATATGTGGCTCCGTGAAAGAAGATATGGTTTACTCCTGCGGCAAGCATCTGGTCGATTTCAGGTTTGGCTACTGAGAGAGATGTGTGGAAGTGCTCAGTCAGCCATGTAAGAGTTTCAGCAGAAACCAATGGTTTTCCTGCAATATGAGCAGCCGAAGAAGCAAACTTCAGCACAGCCGGATCAGCATCGCTATGACGAGAATCACCAGTAGGATGAAGTCCGGGAATCTTAAGATCGCTACGGCCGAAAGATTCACATTCCGGAATGTCCACTATTGCATAGAGGTCGATGATATTGGCAGGGCTACCGTGGCTCTGATTGCGTATCTGAGCACCATGGCTATGAGCCCAACGCGTCCAGAGATCGGTAAAGTTCTCGCGCAGCACGCGAGCCAATGTAGATCGATAGTCTCTGACAATGCGACCTCGCAGTTCTGTTTGATTAGACTGGTCAGCAAATTCCGGGAGATAATTTTCAAGGCGATAACCATGGTCTTTTGCAAACTCATCGAATAGCCCGACTGTCCAGTCTGAACCATATACCTCATAAGAATCGTTGAACATCACTTTCGGGAAAATATCCTCTTTTCCTGCAAAAGCCCGGTCGAAACGGTCAAGGTATTTCTTAACTGCAACACTGTCGTAGTGATTGACTACATATCCTTCACCACCCGGAGCGGCACGTTTCACTTTTTGGAAAGTACGTCCGGCAAACAGAGCGTATACTTCCCAATTTCCCTTTTTGGGAGCAGTCCAATTGAGAGTGCCGTCCTTTTTAAGTTTATTGGTTATGTCGATACGCTTGTCGCCATCAACTGCCATGATTTTTTCCACCGTTGCGAAAGGACGTTGCCTTTCGTCGTTAGGCTGAATTATAACGTTGAGTTTCTTACCAGGAGCGACATCCCACTTTTCAATGATAAGTTTTTGAGCACTTTCAGCCTCTGTCACTTCCGGACCTCCAAATGGCCAACCTGTACCATTGTTCATTTCAGGTTGAAGTCCAAGACGATTGCTTTCATTATATACATGGCGGAGCATATCCATCCACCTCTCAGAAAGATAAGGAATATCGTTGGCTTCATTTCCTTGAACTCCATAAATTGGAGTGATTTCAAAACCGCCCATTCCTTGACGAGCAAATTCTTCAAGATTGAAAGAAAGTCCCTGTGGGTCGACGGCACTTCCATGCCACCACCACCTTACAAAAGGCTTATTCACAGTATATTCAGCATACCAATCGGTAGACTTGCTGTCGGCATGAGTGAAGAAAGCTGCACTCCCAAGAATACATAAGGCCGCTAATTTCTTATATTTCAATTTCATGTCTGTTAGAGTATAAATTTATTTTGTGGATAATGAGACGTATCAGGTCTCATTATCCTAAAAAAGGTCAGGGGAGTGGTTTGATACCTTCCCAGCGCACATCCCAAGTGCCATCTTTAGGGAATCCCGGATTTTCAACTTCACAGCCATCCCATCCTGCAGTCATGAGGGCAACTGCTGTCAGCAGTCCTCCATTTCCAGGGAGATAACAACGCAGACGGTTGTCTTGGAAGTTATGTCCGTTGGGAAGATAGGTGTTAGTACGCTTGTCCATTAGAAGAGCATTGATAGCTTTCTCCGGTTCGCCCACTCTTACAGCGCACATGGCAGTGGTAGGATAATCCCACCCCCAGGTCTTGTCCCAGTTCCAGTTGTCATAGACCCAGTCGAATGTATTGTTGAGAATTTCAGGATTGGCAAGAGGGGATGCCGGCAGAATTCCTAATGAACCAAGCACCGCCATATGGTCGGAAGTGAAACGGATGTCCTCATAGGTTTGAGGAGCGGTTTCAGCGGCCAAGTAGAGAGAATCCTTTGCAGCAAGATGAGAGAGTTTGCTCGTGATTTTATCCCATTCAGGATTTCTCTCGAGTCCCATGCGTTCACGCCATTTCTGGGCTGTGTTTAGTCCAAAATGCCAGTATGAGAGTTCAAAAGGAGGATTGACTGTCTCAGAAGCCTTCAGAGTTTCTTGAGCAGGGATGATTCCCTTGAGAATGTATCTATCGTTTTCTTCATCCCAGTCTGCGAAAGAAGCCATAAATTCAGCAGTCTTGTCGATGAGTGGATAATACTTGTTTAAGACTGTGGAATCAGGATTGGCACGATAAAGGAGTTCTGCAAGATAAATCAAATGGGGCTGTTGCCAGATTAGGAAAGATCCGACTCCTGATGGGGCTTCAATAGAGGAAGGGTCGGTCATCTTCATCCAGCGAACTCCTTCAAAACCTTGACGCTCGGCAATTGATTTAGCGTTTGCCTCTGCTTTCTCATACCATGGAAGAGTTCTGGCAAGGAGATCTTCATGTCCGTAAAGAGCAAACTGGGCTTGATGCCACCAGATCATCTCAAGATGATATTTACCAAACCAAGAATTATAGGTAAGTCCGGTCTCCTGAGGAGGAGTGGAACCCGCACAATTTGTAGCAAGAAGATATTGAGAAAGCACCACGCGGCGTTCGAGTTCTTTGGCTCTCGGATCGGTGCAATTACTGAAATCTACAACACCACCCTCTTCCCAGAACTTCTGCCAATAAGCACTTGCATCAGCGATGACCTTTGAGGCTTTCTCAGTAGAGCCGTCAGTCTTGTTTTCAGTAAACTGAGCAGTGACATTCCATTTGTCAGCATCAGGAGTGATAATAAAGGTGTGACTATCACCTTTGGCAAGTTCGGTCTTGGCGTCCCAATTCAATGTAATGAAATATGATGTAGTGTCAATAGAATGTTTCACTATTGCTTTTCCCGGCTCAGAGAAAACAATTTCTGATGAATGGAGGGAGTCTGCAGTCCAGTCGCATGCATCGTCACTGTGCTTTCCTGTGGGATATGGGAGTCGCAGGGCCAAAGGATGACGGCCTTCATCGTTGATTTCAGCGGCAACCAGATCCAAGTCGGGAGCCACAGAAGTCTTGACTACAGTCTTTTTCCCAGATGAAGTGAATTTAGAATCAATCACTCCATTCCACATGTCGAGACTCTGATCAATGTCAGTGATGGAATTGATGTCAAGATTGTGAAAACCGAGGGCACCAAGATGAAGGCGATGAGGATTCACACGATAATAGTTAGCAGCCTCCTTATTACGCCCATCTTCTTTAAATTGCACGGAATAAAGTTCTTTCCTACCGCGTCCGAAATCATATTCTTTTAGCGTCTCTTCAAATTTGTAATCTTCTGTATTGGGAAAACTATGCCAACCCCAGTCGCTCATAGTGCCAAGAGGCACTCCATTGGAATAGACTTCAGGAAAAGTTTGAAGACCGGTAATATCGGCCGTAAAAGCAAAGTGACCATTTCCGACAGTCAAAGAAGCCAGGGTATCGATTGCAGTGATGTGAGGATTATTTCGGGCGACCAGAGCATGCCTATCGATTTTTCCACTGTTACTACTACAGCCGGACATGATTGCCGTCGCGACGAGAAGATTCGCCGCGACGGTAGCCGTATTATAGCAGAAAGATCTGCAAGAAAGATTCATATTCCTTATTTTTTCAAATTGTCATATTCAAGACTTGCAAGGATGAATGGACCGATACCTTTGGCATCATTGTCACGGATAGGTTCGCTCAGATAGTATTCAAACGTACCATTGCGACGCTGATCCTTACCACCGCCAAGACCGGCGACGGCACAGCAGTTGGTCAATGAGATGGTGCCATCTTCATTCTCCTTGATGAAAGTCTCAACAATACCTTCATAGCCTTTCTTGGCAGGAGCAAGATAAGACTCATCAAGAAGACCGAGACGCACAGCACGAAGGAGGTTGTAGACAAACATAGAAGAAGCAGTTGCCTCAAGATAGTTGCCTTGACGATTAGGAGAATCCATCACCTGATACCAAACCCCAGAGTTAGGATCCTGATATTTCACTACTCCATCAGCAATACTCTTAAGGAGTGCAAGCATTTCAGGGCGCTTCGGATGATCGGCAGGCATCTTTTCGAGAGCATCGGTGAGAGCCCAAATATACCAACCCATAGCGCGTCCCCAAGCATGCTCAGACTGTCCAGTCTTTTTGTTTGCCCAGAATTGTTTCTTCTTTTCGTCCCAAGCATGGCGATAAAGACCGGTAGCAGGGTCGTAAGTCTTCTTTCCAACAGTGAGGAACTGATTTGCGATATCGTCCCAAAGAGCTGGATCAGAATTCAAATATCGATTTACGTATTCAGCGTAGAAAGGTTGACCCATATAGAGACCATCAAGCCAAGCCTGCCAAGGATAAATTTGCTTATGCCAGAAATTCTTTGACTTTGTTCTTGGTTGAGAAAGAAGTTGGTCGTAGATATTGTCGGCAGCTTTCTTATATTTCTCATCTCCAGTGATGTCGTAAGCGTCAAGAATCTCGATGCCACCCTTCACATTGTCGATATTATAAGCTTCTTTCTTGAAAGCCTTGATGGTTCCGTCAGGATTTACAAAGAAATCAGTGTAGTTCAAGAAATAGTCAAGCATATCCTTGTCGTTGTAAGCTTTTGCGGCAGCAAGGATTCCTTCAAGTTCCACTGCAGCAGCGTAGCTCCATTTCACACCGGAGACATCAATAGTCTCACTCTTAGGATTGCGGATCATTTCTGATTTAGCCATCTTATAGGCGAGTGGTTTGCCATATAAGCATTCAATGCCGTTGATCTTAAGATTATCAAATACTACGTCTTTGACTTCCCCGGTGATGTTATTGCCATCAGCAACACCATTGAAATTGCAATCCTTGACCTCTATATCATAGACGTTGCATTTGTCTTTCAGACCAACAATCATCACGCCATATTTACTCTTGTTGCAAGTCACATTTTCAAGATAGACGTTGCGCACTGTTGGAGGATAAGCGCGTTTGCATTTTTCTTTAGGCTCATAGTCAAGATTTATTTTGAGAACAGCCTCCTTACATTGGCCCACTTCAACGTTGCGCACATAAATATCTTCAATCACACCTCCACGGCAAGTGTTAGTCTTAATTCTAATCACACGGTCGAGGTCAGGGCTATCCATCTTGCAGTTTTCCACGAAGAGGGTCTTGTAGCCACCGGAAATTTCACTACCTACAACAACGCCGCCATGTCCATTCTTCATATAGCAATTTCGCACTATAATGTTTTCGCTTGGAATGTTTCTTGTGAGACCATCACGGTTGCGTCCACTCTTAATGGCGATGCAGTCGTCGCCGGTGTCAAAGAAGCAATTCTCAATCAGCACGTCCTTGCAAGATTCGGGATCACAACCGTCACCGTTAGGACCATCATTCTGAACGTGAACGCCACGCACAGTCACGTTTTGGCAAAGAAGCGGATGCATCACCCAGAAAGCAGAGCGAAGCATAGTCACATCTTCTATAAGCACATTCTTACATTGCACCGGATTTACGAGTTGTGGACGCATACCCCAATTGGAGCCAAGTCTTCTTTCAAAGAGATCTACACCCTGCTCATTCCATTCTTGAAGTATGACGCGACCAGTTCTCTGAGACTCCATACCAGGTTTCCAGCCCCATTTTTCATTACCGACCATCGCCCACCAGTTTTCACGGCTTGCACCACCATCGATTGTGCCTTTACCGGTGATTGCAATGTTTTCCTGTTTGTAAGCATATATCATTGGAGACCAGTTCCAGCATTCCATGCCTTCCCAAGAAGTCTCAACGAGAGGATAATATTGGTGAGTGTCGTCGGTGAAAAGAAGGGTAGCACCCTCTTCAAGATGAAGATTCACGTTGCTTAGAAGTTTAACAGGACCTGTTAGCCATGTGCCAGCAGGCACAATCACACGTCCACCACCTTCAGCACTACATTTAGCAATAGTAGAATTGATAATGTCAGTGTAAAGCACATTGCCGTGCTTGTCTTTCAATACTTTCTTGGAATTCTTTTTCTTGCCTTTAGCAGTAGATTCAAATTGGATGATGTAGTCTTTGTCTCTAAACGTAGGGGCTTTGATTCTTGCCTCTACTTGAGGATAGACATCGCTCCATGCTTTCTGAGCCCTTTCCACAATGCCTTCCGCCATTGAGGAGCCGACACCAATGAGCACGGCAGTCAAAGAAATGAGAAATTTTTTCATTGTTGTTAGAGTTTATCGTATTCGTTTTCTTCCGGCAAGTCAAGTCTCTCCGCATTTGGATTGAAATCCTTGCCGTTCATAGTCACATTTTTAAATTTAACTTCCGGATATGCCACTACAGTAATTGAAGGATCTTTAGCTTCCACCTTCACATTCTCAAGAAGAATGTTGGAAACTTGATCATCCGGATTTCCTTGGATATGGCAAAGAGTGTTGCAATTTACATCAACATTCTTGATTTCTATGTTGCGAACAATGCCGTAAGGCTTCTCATTGCTTCCTTCAAGTGTGAAGAACTGCTTCCAAGGCTTCATATCCATGACAGTGCCGCACGTGCCTGTGATATTGTCAATGACAACATTTTCATAAATCTGATAAGTGTCAGGACGCATCTTAAGACGAAGGATAGCAGCATTTATATCCACCTTGCAGTTTCTTACAGTCACGTTTTTAGCATGGATGCACTCGCTTCCGAGAGTGAGGACTCCGTGAAGATTTCTGCCAAATTCGCAGTTTTCGACAAGGATGTCTTCACAAATGCCGTTATCCATTGTGCGGTTGGCATAAACACCTTTGCCACCTTTGAGGCAAACGCCATCATCATCGCAATTGAGATAGCAGTTGCGGACAACAACTCTGCGGCAAGCATCGAGGTCGAGAGCATCGCTGCTTGGAGCTCTTACTTCACCACGCGGAGCTGTGATGCGGCAGTTTTCAATCAGGACATCGTCACACATGTATAGGTGAGTAGTCCAAAATGGAGAATTCTGTAGATTTACACCGGATATTTTCAAATCATTGCATCCCCAAAGGAATACGAGGCGTGGACGATGGGCCTCAAGATTGGTCCATTTTCTCTTTGCAGCCACTGCGCGGTCACGGTTGTTCCAGAAGTCCATCCAGTAATTATATCCGTTTCCATCAATAGTGCCTTCACCAGTAATCTCAAATCCTTTCACAAAGTAAGCGTTAATGAGGGCAGCATAATAGTAGATGCTCTTGCCTTCCATGCGAGAAGGGATGAGAGGGAAATTCTCAATATCGTCGGAACCTTTGATTTTAGCACCCTTTTCAAGGTGAAGGCGAGTGCCAGGCTTGAAGAAGAGGGCACCTGTGAGATAAGTTCCAGCAGGGAAAATGATTTGACCCCCACCATTTGCTTCAGCAATATCAATGATATTTTGAATTGCCTCAGTCTGAAGATGTGTGCTATCGTTGGCATAGACGGCAAGATCAGTAACGACATATTTCATCTCACGAGCCTTTTCCTGAGGAATCACATATGGTGCGAGTTCAGGAACTCTTTTGGCGAGAGAGTCTGCTGCAAGACGAGCAAGAACAGTGGCGCCATAAATATTAAGGTGAGTATTGTCGATCTTTCCTTTCGGACAGAATTTATACTTACCTTCCGGAATCCACATGTAAAGTGCC
Organism: uncultured Sangeribacter sp.; assembly: GCA_964503095.1. Classification (GTDB taxonomy): domain Bacteria; phylum Bacteroidota; class Bacteroidia; order Bacteroidales; family Muribaculaceae; genus Lepagella. The sequence continues at coordinate 616 of CAZCZX010000088.1, read as the reverse complement.
TTTGACTTTTCAGGGCCGAGATATTGCACAAGATTGTGGGTAGAGGCATTAAAATCGATAAAAGTGACCTTTTGCTTCTTAGCCACATTTCGAGGGCTGATGAGATAGTCACCGTGAGTGTCAACTAAAGTTTTTCCTTCAGCAGCGGGATTTACATTAGTAGGTCCGGCTTCATGGTCGCTGACATCTTTGGTATTATCGACTGCGTCAGATGGGAAATTTCTGCGCACTATGGAATTCATCAAGATAGGAGTAGCACCCTTTTTCTTAACATCTTTAACCATCTTTGTGAGGTTGGCATCGAAAGTAGAACCGGGAGCAGTATATCTATCCAGACTTTTGATTTTCTCATCATTGTGTCCGAACTGAATAATCACATAATCACCTTTCTTTACTCCAGCCATCATCTTATCCCAAAGACCGCTATCGATAAAGCTTTTAGAACTTCTGCCATTTAAGGCATGATTGCAAACTTTCACAGGACCTTGGAACATTAACGGAAGCATCTGTCCCCAACCACGTTCTTGCTTTTCATCATCAATAGGCTTATTTGCCATTGTAGAGTCGCCAGCCATCCAAATGGTTATGGTGTCGGTCTGCTCTTGTGCAAGAGCTC
>CAZCZX010000087.1:2302-10888 GCA_964503095.1 uncultured Sangeribacter sp. | reverse complement strand
TTCAGAGCCTATTAAGGAGCGTATGGTGAAGTAGAGAGTCCAATATGTTCGGATGGAGGAGATGTAGGCTCTTGTGGCTGAGTCTTTCTCTGAGAGCGCAGTGTTTAGGTCGAGGATGGTGTTGCGACCTGCTATGTAAAGTCTGCGTGCTATCTCATAGCGATGGGAGGCAAGTCTATTGGTTCTTGACGCGACATCAACTTTGCGAGGTTGCATATTAAACTGCATCACAATTTTCCTAATATTCTGCAAAAAATCGCTCATTCCTTGGTCAGCTTCTGTATAAATCAGGTCTCTTTGGGATTTTGCCACTCTTACTTGTCCTTTTCCTCTTCCCCAATCGAGAATGGGAAGTGATAAGGTGAGGCTTGCATATTCCTGATGCAGTGGGTGGCTGTAGGTGGATTTAAAACTATCCGCTGTCTGCGAAAGTCCAAACTGTAGATAAATATCGGCTCGCAATCCGGAGTTTCCCTTTGCTTGGGCTACTCGGCTGTCGCTTTCCAGTTTGAGTCGACGGTAATATTCCGGTTGTGAAGCATTCCTCATTGCCATCTCTTCTGCAATAGGAATGGATATCTCAATAGCCGGAACTTCATTTGGAAGACGCAAGGTGATGTCTGAAAGATTCTCGAGTCCAAGATATGATGCAAGCAATTGTGTCTGCTCATTGACTTGAACCTCCGCGTCCATACATGCGGTCTCTTCATTCAGACGGTTTATCTCAAGCTGAAGCATATCGTTCTCGTTTATTATACCGATTTTATATCTCCCCTGGGCCATCTGGTAGAGGGTGTCGGCTGAAGCGAAGTTAAGACGAGCCATTTCAAGGTTGGTCTGGGCTTCTACTAATGAAAAGAAATATCCGCAAGCATGGGCTGCGACAAGTTCCATAGCTTCCTCATAATTTTTTTTTGCTTCACGATATCTCAACGGTTCTATTCTGCGGTCCCATTTAAAGGAATTATACCCGAAAATGCTTTGTCGATAGCCTATTGTGATGGGGATGGAACTATAAGAAGTATTCTTTCTTTCCAATTCATCTATTCGTGATAGCGAAGATTTTAGGAATAACGAACCTCCAGTGAAAGATATATTCTGATTCACAGTCAGTGAAAGGTCAGCGTTGATCTGGTTTTGCTTTATAAAAGCACTCGTTCCGTCATTAAGAGTAATTTTATTGATTTCCCGATTTAGGAAAGGTGAGGATGTGAGAGTGACAGATGGGAGATAGTTTGCTTTATAATATTTATATTGCCATTCGGCTGCCAAGAATGCATGTTTTGCACTCTGTGCAGATGGGGATTTCTCCTGAGCCATGGCAATGACTTCTTGCAGCGACATGGTTTGAATAGTTGGCTCAGCCCCCTGAGCAAGCAAGGGGAGAGCCAACATCACTGAATTAAAAGCAATCTGTTTTATAGTTTTTATAGACATGATTTATTCTTTTGCCTTATTTTTAATCAAACACCGTGCCAAACTTGCAAATCTCTAATTACCAGAATCATACAAAGAACAACTAAAAAATATAGTGTGCGAATACGCACACTTTAAGTTCAATTTCGCACAATTTTAAATAAAAATTTGGAGGATTCAAAAATTTTATATAAATTTGCATCATAATGATATTGTTTTGATATTATTAATATGGGCTATCATTAATTTGTTGTTAAGATTATTACTAACTTAAAATATTGAGATTATGAGTGAGAAAAAGGAATTTCCGTTTGGTGGAATGGTGGCAAGTGGATTTGGGATGCTTGTGAGCATTTTTCTTATAATTGCAGTAATCGTGCTTTCGATTATTTTTCTTCCGGAGCAATTAGATTGGTTGGCGGGGTTGATCACAGGAATAGGATTCGTAGGTATAATCATAATACTATGTGGCTTCTTTATTCTTCAGCCTAACCAGTCAGTAGTGATGATTTTCTTTGGTAAATATAAGGGAACTTATAGAAATACCGGTTTCTATTGGGCAAATCCTTTCATGACTAAAAAGAAAGTATCATTAAGAATACGCAATATGGATATCGCACCAATTAAGGTGAATGATAAAATCGGTAATCCTGTTATGATTGGTATGGTGCTTGTATGGAAAGTGAAAGATACTTACCGCGCTGTGTTTGATGTGGATGCCGGGGATGTTCCTATGATAGGGATATCAGATTCAAAGAATGCACAGGCAATACAAGGAAATGCAACAGCCAAAGCTTTGAATGCTTTTGTGGCAATCCAGAGTGACGCAGCGCTTCGAGAGGTGACAGGAAAATATGCCTACGACGAAGAGAATGGCAAACATGATGAGATAACACTTCGCAGTGACGGTGATGAGATCAATGAGCAGCTCGAAAGCAAACTCAATGAACGTCTTGCTATGGCTGGAATAGAAGTAGTAGAAGCTCGTCTTAACTATCTTGCATATGCTCCCGAAATCGCCGCTGTAATGCTTCGCCGCCAGCAGGCTTCGGCTATCATTTCTGCACGCGAGAAGATAGTGGAGGGGGCCGTAAGTATGGTGAAGATGGCACTTGACCAACTTAGCAAAGAGGAGGTAGTGGAACTTGATGAGGAGCGTAAGGCAACCATGGTTAGCAACCTGCTTGTGGTGCTTTGTGCAGATGAACCTGCTCAACCTGTGCTTAATACGGGAACTTTGTACCAATGATTAATTATAAATGATGAATGATTAATTATTAATGGGTAAGCAGCAGAATAAAGGATTTCTTCTGAGGCTTGATCCGGAGATGATGGAGCAGGTTGAGAAATGGGCAGCTCAGGAGTTCCGTTCAGTCAATGGCCAGATTCAGTGGATTATCGCAGAATCTTTAAAACGGCATGGAAGAAACAAGACATAATTTTTTTGTTTTTCCAAAATAAGTTATTAATTTTGTGAAAAAATAATAACATATGGAGAATAAGCAGATGGAATTGGCATGGCGTCTGGCAGAGCATACAGGCGCCAATGTCTTTATTACCGGTAAGGCTGGCACGGGAAAGACGACATTTCTTAAGAAACTGACTGCAGAAAGCACTAAGTCTATTGTAGTGTTGGCTCCTACTGGCATAGCTGCCCTAAATGCCGGGGGCATGACAATCCACAGTTTTTTCCAACTCTCTTTTTCTCCATACATACCGGGAATAGGACAGGCAGAAAGCGGATCACGATTCAAGAAATACTCTAAAGAAAAAATCAAGATAATACGTTCTCTCGATACTATTGTAATTGATGAGATAAGTATGGTTCGTGCAGATCTTTTGGATGCAATCGATGCAAAACTGAAGAGATATCGTAATCCGGCTCTGCCATTTGGAGGAGTACAAATCATAATGATAGGGGATATGCAGCAGCTCCCTCCAGTGGCGAAAGAAGAAGAATGGCGAATGCTTAGCGAGCATTATCGTTCTCCATACTTCTTCGACAGCAAAGTGCTTGAATCAGCGCCATACGAAACCATTGAGCTAACAAAAGTTTACCGTCAGAAAGATGCCGACTTTTTGAAGGTGCTTAATGCCATACGGGAAAATCAAGCTGATCAAGAGACACTCAATATTCTCAATTCAAGATATAAACCAAATTTCAATCCTCCTGAAAGCGAACGCTACATTCGACTTATGACCCATAATAGGCAGGCACACGATGTCAACGAAAGCAAAATGAAGGAGCTTGATGCCACGCCTCACGTTTTTGAAGCAGAAATAGAAGGGGAATTTCCTGAATTGATATATCCTGCAGAAAAATCTTTAACTCTTAAAGAAGGAGCCCAAGTAATGTTTGTGAAAAACGACAGCAGTGGCACCCGTCGGTATTATAATGGACTAATAGGTCATATCAAGAGTATTTCCGAAACTGGAAAAATATTCGTTGTCACTGATGAGGACTTACCTCCTATTGAAGTTGACAAGGAAATGTGGGAAAATACATCCTATGAGATAGATGAAAAAAGCAAAGAGTTGAAAGAGAAGGTGGTTGGGCGATTCAGCCAAATCCCTCTTCGACTTGCATGGGCAATTACTATTCATAAGAGTCAAGGTTTGACATTCGATAAGGCAATAATTAATGCATCGGCTGCTTTCGCACATGGTCAGACTTATGTGGCTTTAAGCCGTTGTCGTACTCTTGAAGGGCTGGTGCTTGAGAGGCCACTTCCTGCCTATGCTATCATTTGCGATAGGATGGTAGCAGATTTCGAAAAAGATTGCTCATGTCGTGAGGCTGACACAAAAAAAGTGGAGAGACTTGAGTCTGATTTCGAGCAGCGACTTAATCTTGACATACCTGATCTTTTAGGATTACGCAATGCGATGGAGGCTCTTCATCGAGCCATGCAAGATAGCCACGCTTCAGCATTCCCAAAGTTGACAGCGTCATATGGAGATCTTTTCAACAATAGATTCAATGAACTTTATAAAGTCTCACTCCGATTTCAAGATCAACTTAGACGTATGGCTGCAGAAGGAGCTTCTCCCTCTAAGATTCATGAACGTCTGAAGGCCGCAAGTAATTACTTTTTGCAGGAACTTAAGCCTATATTCCAATTTATGAAAGACTTACCTTCAGAGGTGGATAATAAGGATGCTCTAAAAAAATATCTTAATGCGATGGGATTGGTAGAATATGAGGCAAAGCTAAAAGAAGCCCTTATGACGGCTACATTGGAAAAGAAACTTTCGGCAAAAGATTTTCTAAAGATCAAGCATGACATTGCAGTCACTAACAACACGTGGGTAAAACCCTCTGCAAAGGAAAAGATTTCGCAGTTGAATTCCGATATCGAAAATCCTGGCCTTTATCAAAAGTTAGTGAAATGGCGACGTGAAAAGGCGAATGAAGAGAATCAACCGGCATTTGTTATATTGGGAAATAAGACCCTTGTAATGCTTGCCAATGAGGCGCCTCAGACCGAGGAAGATTTACTCTCAATACCCGGAATAGGCAAAAAGAAAAAGGCCGACTATGGAGCCGACCTTCTGAATATTATCCGAAGTTATATCAATGATAAATAATCAAATATTGAGTTTATTTAGAGCCCATCTCAAATTTATGAGATGGGCTCTTAAATAATATTTGAAATTTATCATTTATCATTTTGAATGAGATGAACGTCAAGTTGCGGGTATGGGAAGTTGACTCCCTTCTTGGGCAGCTCAGCGTACATTCTTTCTGACATATCGAAAAATAGTCCCCAATAGTCAGAGCTCTTGGTCCAAGCTCTCACTGTAAGTATTACAGCACTGTCTCCAAGTTCTTTTAAACCAACAAAGACGGGTTGGGAAGGATCATTTTTCACCACTCTATCGTCAGAGTTTAGAATCTCCTTAATGGCATTGGCTGCATTTTCAAAGTCATCGCCATACATAATTGATATAGTCCAATCTACTCGGCGCATAGGTTGAACGGAGTAGTTGTTGATACTGCCAGTAGAAAGAGCACCATTAGGAATAAGGATAGTCTTATTGTCAGGTGTAGTGATCACGGTGTGAAACATCTGCATAGCCTTCACTGTGCCTGCAAAACTCTGAGCCTCAATGTAATCTCCGACCTTGTATGGCTTAAGAATCAGTATTAGCACACCACCAGCAAAATTCTGCAGCGTTCCACTCAAAGCCATACCAATTGCAACACCGGCTGACGCAAAAAGCGCAAGGAATGAACTTGTCTCTATACCAAGAATTCCTATGATAGTCACTACCAAAATAAAATAGAGCAGAATTTGAGTGAAACTCTGCACAAATGTTGCGAGAGAAAGATCAACATGTTTCTTCTCAAATATATTGGAAAGAATCTGATTGATCTTTCTGATGATGAATCTGCCTATATAGAAAACCGCAATTGCTATCAACACCTTGAAACTGAAATTTACCAAGGTGTTAGCAATTTTCGACATTGCGTCTTGAAAGGATATCGTCTTTAGCATTTCTATCGCCTTTGCGATAGCTCCAGAATTTTCGGCTGTGAGGATCATAAAGTAGATTGGTTATAAGGTTTTTTATTTGAGAATGTCGCGCCAATAGCCATTGCGCACTTTATATGAGGATTCCTTTTTTAATTTTGGATATTTGATGAAAATATTTACCGGTGGTTCAGCATCGGGGAAAAACTCTGCCTGTCCTCCAATTGAATCGGAAAATGTATATGATGAGTATCCGGCAGAGCCTTCTTTATCTTCAGAGCCTAACATCAAAATAGAAGGGATATCTCTCATGTGTTCCGGTCTGTCGAATCCCATCAATCTGAAGGAATCTCCTTTTGAATCAATGCGGAATACTTTGTCTCCGTCAATTTCTATTAAAGTCATAACAGGTGTCCAGCCTTCCCTATATTGGGGAGCAAGCGACATGATTTCTTCTCTTGCAAGAATCTTCTGGAGTCCAGATTCTGCTGGAGAAATATAATCGATAAACTGAACTCCTTCGTCATACCAGACTGGTTGTTCATCTCCGACACTCCATCCTCTCCAACCAAAGTTTTCCCAATCCTTAAGTTTGGCGTTCTTCATGTAGGCGCGTAAATAGTCGTCTGCAATGATCGGGAAATAATCTACCATTGCTACGGAATCATCAATTGATTTGAGAGGATAGGGCCGAGGTATGGGGTATACACATAATGCTGCGAAGCCAGGTGCATCATTTTCAGCGAATGTGCGCATCAATTCATTCAAAGCATCATCAGGTCTTTGCTCTGAATAAGAAGAGTCAGTTACATCTTTTTTTGCTTTTGCATCATTACATGAAGTAAATATTGCAGAAGAGAGAAAAATTGAAGAGAGACAAAATCCGGCAACGACCAAAGATTTTAAATTCATTTTCTTATTTATCAAATTATTCATTGCTATTATTAATTTTTCTATCATTAATTAACGGAATCTTTCTTCATTTCATTGTGGTCATCAATTGAAAGATTAGAAATTTCTGTCACTTCTTCCTCAATCAATTCATTCCCATTTTTATTGGAAATTGTTTCTACTTCAAGCAAAGAAGTTGGATCTTTGACAAAGAGCACGTTGAGTTCCTCTTGTCGTCTCCTCTTTAACTGAGATAGCTGTTTGCCTTTATATCTACAATGTGCTAAGTAGGAACTTTCAATATCACGGTTTCCAGCTTTCAACTTAGACAATACACTTGACTTTGCAACTACTCCCGGGCCACAATTATAAGCTAATGCCGCAAGCAAAAGACTATCAGCACCAAACTCACGATATTTTGCACATAGTTTTGCATAGTCGGCTCTTGCAAGCGCATCAGCTTCTTTCTCAGTAAGTTTTTTCCCTCTGGAGAATTTCTCCCCGGGCATCACCTTATGACCATATCCTACAAAAGGCCAGTGGCTTGGACCACTAAGCCCCTCATATTTCTTTATTATTGCTATGGCATCTTCAAAAGTGGGAGTCTTTTTTTGTGATTGTGTCTCTGTGACGGCAAACACAAATCCAAGTCCTACTAAAAAGACTAATATTAATAAAGTTATTTTTTTCATTAATCATTATTTTTAAGTCTTTCGAATTATAATAAACATTATAAAAATTATAAGTTTTAAGAGATTTATAACATTTATTTGACCTCTGGAGTAATATACGAGGACAACGAAAGATGAATTTATACTAAAACATTTGAAACTCGTTAAAGTTGAATAGAACCAAATGGGGCATATAGTTTGTTATATAGATAAAGTCACAGAAAGACTATTAATTAGAAATAACAAGTATATAAAACTAAAAACAAAATGAATAAACAGCAGTTTAAGAAAGCCGTTGAGGCGGTAGGTGCTTCAATGTGCGACGAAATGATGACAGTCTACTACAATGTAGAAGGTGCTGATCGCGACAAAATCTCAGTAGCAGTGACTAAAGTGCTTGGAGCAACCGGTGCTGCTAAGGCAAATGCCAACAGATTCTTCGACCGTGGAGTGAAGGGATTCGCTTCTGTAGAAGAATATAATAAGGCAAAAGGTGAATTCTACAAGAAACTCTTTGAAAAGATCCGTAAGGATTTCAATGAAGAAATCTCAGCTGCTTTGAAACTTTTCAATGAAGCAGTTCCTCAGTCTGTGAAAGAAGCTAATAAAATAGAAGCTTAATTAGTCATGAATATTTGGAGACTCGCATTGAAATTGACAGGATGGAGTTTCGACATCACAGTGCCTGTATATGACAAGTGTGTGATTTGTGTTGCTCCTCATACATCCAATTGGGATTTCTTGCTGGGTCTGGCAGCTTATAGATCAGTGGGAAGGAAAGCCAACTTTCTTATGAAGAGTTTTTGGTTTTTCTTCCCAATGAAGTATTTGATGCGCTATTTCGGTGGTATTCCAGTTGAGCGTAGTAAAGATAAGTCAAAGGGGTCACTGACAGAGAGGGTGATTCAACTGTTTAAGACGGAAAAATATGTAAATTTGGCAGTTACGCCTGAAGGCACCCGAAGTGCAGTTGACCAATGGAAGACTGGTTTCCTTTATATAGCTTATGGAGCAAAAGTGCCAATATTGCTTGGAGTAATTGACTATAGCAACAAACACATACAAATAAGCCAGACCTACCAACCAACCGGTGACGTTGACACAGATATGAAAGCCATCAGAGAATATTATTC
>CAZCZX010000087.1:0-2202 GCA_964503095.1 uncultured Sangeribacter sp. | reverse complement strand
TATCTTGATGAAAGACCTCAAAGTATGCCTGTATCCTCAGGAGATAGTATGGAACGATAAAGAAATTAACTTCTCTAATCTGGAGAAAACCCTCCAGCGTATTCATCCGGCCACAGACTTAGTGATAATTCCTGAAACGTTTTCGACTGGATGTCCTTATGGAGACAAGGAGAGTGTGAGAGAATTGGCAGAAAGAAATTCCGGCAAGACAATTGAACGCTTGAAATATCTTGCAAAGCGTTATCATGTGGCAATCGCCGGAAGTTTTCTTGCAGATACAGGAGGACTTTTGGCAAACAGAGCATTTTTTATAGAGCCAAATGGAGAGGAATATTTTGGCGACAAACGTCACCTTTTCAGTATGGCTGGAGAAGACAAACTTCTTTCTCCTGGTTATAAGAGAATGAAAGTCAGATACAGAGGTTGGGAAATAGCAATGATAGTTTGCTACGACTTAAGATTCCCCGTTTGGTGCAGAAATGTCGGCAATGAATATGACCTTCTGTTAGTAGTAGCGAATTGGCCCAAGTCAAGAATTTCTGCGTGGAAAAAACTTCTCATGGCTCGGGCCATTGAAAATGAAGCATATGTTTGTGGAGTAGACTGTAAAGGTAAAGACATCAAAGATATTGAATATGATGGCTCTTCTATGGCCATTGACTTCAAAGGAAATGATATCTCAGTGGCAGATCCTGATGGAGGAGACCTTATATACGCGACTCTATCTCTTGATAAATTGAATAGTTTTCGCGAAAAATTCCCAGCCTACAGAGATTCTGATTCATTCCGATTGATTATGGATTAGCAAGAAGAAGTTGCCTTTCCTGATCAACTGTAATAGGAGAGGAGTGACCTGATAAAAGCAAAGTATCGGGGGGAAGAGTAAGGATTTTATTAACAATAGAATATTCCAATTCAGAACGGTTTCCACCAGGAAAATTTGTTAGTCCGGGACCATGTTGATAGAGAGTGTCGCCAACAAAAGCAACCTTTTCTTGTGGAGAATAATAGGTGACGGATCCGGGAGTATGGCCGGGAGTATGGATAACTTTCAGGTTGAAACCCGAATTGGCTTTTAATCGTATGATTTCTCCGTCGTATAATTCCTCATAATGAGCAACTATTATTGGATTTCCCGAATTTCCACTTAAATTGAGATATGGATCTCTTAGATAAGGGGCATCTTCTGGATAGATATAGATGGGGGCTACAAGTTTTTCCCTAAGCAGTTCGGCTGCTCCCATATGGTCGAAATGTCCATGAGTGAGGAGGATTTTTTCAATTGTCCAACCGTTATTTCGGATTACATCATAGATTAATCCTGCTTGTGCACCAGGATCTATTAAAAATCCTGATTTTGTGTGATCATCAATATAAAAGTATGTGTTTTCAGCAAAAACGCCTTGCACTTGAAGTTCCTTTACCATAGTTTTTTTGATTTAATTGGGTTAATTGAGCAAATAATCTAATAAGACCAATTAGTCCTATTAGTCACATTTTATTGGTATTATTAGTCTATTGACTAATAGTTTTGAAGAGATAAATGGATATAAGATTTATAAATCATATAAATCTTATATCCATCCTAAAATCACACCATTATATTAGTTGGCAACCGTCAGGACCACATACATGAGGACGCTCGCTCTTTTCGGCTTCTTTTTCAGCATCTTCGATGCGACGTTTTGCTCTCTCAAGAGCAGACTTCATTCCTTCTATACTCATTGCTCCGGGAACAGCAAATTCTCCGTTGAATACCATATAAGGGACACCATGAACACCTCGCATCTGCGCTTCTCGCTCATCAAAACGAACATCGTCAGCATATTGGTCGCTGTCAAGAACTTCTTTTACTTCCTTCTCATCCATTCCTGCTTCTTTTGCTACTGTTTCAAGCACTTTGTGATCAGCAAGAACGAGATTCTTTGTAAAATATGCGTCAAATAGAAGTTTGTTAAGTTTCTGCACCGTAGTGTAGTCATACTTCTTTTCTGCAAGTTTCATAAGACGGTGTGCATCGAATGTGTTGCTATAAAGTGTGCTTGCATATTTGAAGTCGATGCCAAGTTCTCGTCCGAGAGAAGAAATCTGCTCGATCTGCTGCAATGCCTGTGGGACGCTTAAGCGATATTTCATAGCAAATCTTTCAGAGGTGGGACCTGTGACTTCTTTAGATGCAGTAGGATCAAGTTCGAATGCGCG
>CAZCZX010000086.1:0-10929 GCA_964503095.1 uncultured Sangeribacter sp. | reverse complement strand
TTAGCCGACGGAGCCTTCGAGGGTGATCTGCAGGAGCTTTTGGGCTTCTACAGCGAATTCCATCGGGAGTTTGTTCATTACTTCTTTGGCATAGCCGTTTACAATCAGTGCCACAGCCTCCTCCATCGGGATGCCACGTTGCTCGCAATAGAATAATTGAGCCTCGTTGATTTTTGATGTAGTGGCTTCGTGCTCCACGGTGGAGCCATTGTTGGCCACATCAATATAAGGGAAAGTGTGGGCTCCGCATTTGTCGCCGAGAAGCAGAGAGTCGCACTGGGTGAAGTTGCGGCATCCGGTGGCTTTGGCAGCCACTTTTACTCCACCACGGTAACTGTTTTGCGAATATCCGGCAGAGATACCCTTGCTGACAATGGTAGATTTTGAGTTCTTGCCAAGGTGGATCATCTTTGTTCCGGTGTCGGCTTGCTGATGATTGTTGGTGACGGCTACGGAATAGAATTCACCTACACTTTCATCCCCCTTGAGGATGCAGGAGGGGTATTTCCAAGTGATTGCGGAGCCGGTCTCCACCTGTGTCCAACTTACTTTCGAACGGTGACCGCGGCAGAGGGCTCGTTTTGTGACAAAATTGTAGATGCCACCCTTGCCGTCTTTGTCGCCCGCATACCAGTTCTGGACAGTGGAGTATTTCACTTCGGCGCGTTCTTCGACAATGATTTCCACAATAGCGGCGTGGAGTTGGTTTTCATCTCGCATCGGGGCAGTGCACCCTTCGAGGTAGGAGACATAAGCATCATCGTCTGCTACGATCAGAGTGCGTTCAAACTGTCCGGTGCCGGCTGCATTGATGCGGAAATAAGTGGAGAGTTCCATTGGGCAGCGAACACCTTTCGGAATATAAACGAATGATCCATCAGAGAATACAGCAGAGTTTAAGGCTGCAAAGAAATTGTCGCGGTAGCTTACCACGCTACCGAGGTATTTCCTGACGAGGTCGGGATAATCCTTAACGGCTTCTGAAAAACTGCAGAAGATCACTCCGAGTTCGGCGAGTTTTTCGCGGTGGGTGGTCTTTACGCTGACAGAGTCCATGACGGCATCTACTGCGACACCAGCCAAATGCTTCTGTTCCTCGAGGGAAATTCCGAGTTTATTGAAGGTGTCGATAAGTTCCGGGTCAACTTCGTCGAGGCTTTTCTTGAGTTCCTTTTTCTTTGGGGCTGCATAATAGCTGATGGCCTGATAGTCAATTTCAGGAATGTCAAGATGCGCCCAGGTCGGCATTTTTAGAGTAAGCCAATGCCGATATGCCTTCAGGCGGAAATCGAGGAGCCAATCCGGCTCTCCTTTTTTCTCAGAAATGTATCGGATCACGTCTTCCGACAGTCCGGGGGGAACTATATCCGTGTCAATATCAGACGTAAAACCATATTTATATTCACTATTGGTGGTCTCATCCAAGACCTTTGCACTATTGTTTTCCATTGTCATTATATAAGTTTCGCACAGCTCTGCTTAAATTTAACGCGCGCGAAAATTGAAATGTCTATAAAGATACAACAAATATTTAGCCAAAACATTTTAAACAATCATAAAAAAATAAACTGATAAAGATTGAGGAGTCTTTTGGTCCCCATTATTTAGTCATCATTAACGAGAGATTGTTAAAATAACTTAAATGAGACTATATTTTTAGTCTATTAGGAAATAAATATGGGAATTTTTTTAGAATTTTGTATTTTGGTTTTAAGTCTCTAAATAACTTCTGAAAGGAAGCAAAAAATTACTACAGGAAAAATATAATTAATCTATAGATATAATGAGAATTACAAAAACTTTAACATTGTCCTTCGGAGTGGCATTCCTATCGAGTTTAGCTATGGATGCTATGGCTCGAACGGATTCCTATGAAATCGTCGCTTACGATTCTACTCGCTCAGATGAAGAAGTCGCGTCTGGCCAAGATGAGAAAATATCTTTCGACTATACGCTGGCATTCGATTATTATACAAGTCTGCGCAATCCTTCTTATAAAAAAGGTTCAGAAGTATATCAGGCATTTATCTTGACAGTTGATAATGCAACCCTCTATGCGGGTTCGGAAATCACTGCCATAAATGTTACTTCCGGTACTTATAAGGACACCCAGACCAATACAATCAAAAACATTACCGTGTTTCTATCGGAAGGATTAGATAAAGAACCTTTCTACACTCAAAGTGCCAAATTAGGAGACGAGGGGGGTAAGATGTATAGTATTCCACTTGATGCTCCATATTTGATAGAGGGAGATAAGCAGATAGTAATAGGCTATTATTTCAAACTCTCTTCCGACGATGTGAATTATATTTCAGTCGATGGAGTTCGGCATGAAAATACAGCTGGGGGTTGGATAGGAAATAAAGTTGGCAGCGGAAGTGTAGAATGGATGAATGTGTCGCAAAATTATGGCAATCTTTGCATTGGATGCACCATTGAAGGCTTAAATCTGGCGCAAAACGGAGTTGCAGTGCTGTCAATGTCTGGTACTGAATTCGCAGAGCCAAACACAAAATTCCCATATATCATGTATTTCCAGAATGTTGCTTCCAATGATGTCACCAGCATGGAAGTTGCATATTCTGTAGGGGAAGAGGTATGGAAGGAGACAGTTAATCTTTCAAAGCCTCTCTCATATAATCAGCGATTGGGCTTGCAGTTCAACAATTTGGAATCCAAACAGATGGGGATTGATATTCCGGTGAGATTTGAGATTACCAAAGTGAATGGGGTGCCGAATGTGTCCACAGATAAAAGTAGTTTTTCATATTTGAATTGCTTCAAGGCTTCAGATGGATTCAAAAAGGTCCATCTTTTGGAGGAGGGTACGGGAACATGGTGCCAGTGGTGTCCCGCCGGCATCGTAATGATGGAAAACATTAAGGAAAACTTCCCTGAAAGTTATGCTCTTGTTGCAGTCCATAGCAATGATGTAATGGCAGTCAGCTCCACCTCTGATGTATTGAAGATGTTTCCAGGGTTGCCTGCGGCAATGATCGACCGAGCAGTGATGATATCTCCTACTAATGAAAGCGTAGATGCTCAAATAGCCCAATATACGCAATATTATAAAGATATCCCATCATTTGTAGGCGTCACTAAACTCAATGGGGTGAAAACTGAGGATAATATTCTAAAAGTCAACACGGGCATTCAATTTGCTCTTGATTTGGAATATAATAATCGATATAGGCTATCCTATTATCTGATTGAGAATGGTCTTGGCCCATATGTGCAGAATAATAGTGGGTATTCCGGAGGCACTGTTAGTATGGGAGGGTGGGAATCCAAACCATTGACCGTAGAGACTACATTTTATGATGTGGCTCGGCTGCTTGTAGGAGGGAGCGAAGGAATCCCTGATAGTATGCCTGTCAGCATCGAAGGTAATAAAGAGTATGAATATCAGGCAGAACTCTCACTTGCCAATATCACTAAAGATAATATTAATGTCATCGCATTTATAGTGGATGATGCAGATGGGACGATAGTCAATTCTTACGAGACAACCGTTGATCTCACGTCAAATAATGTAAATTCTGTAGAAAATAGTAATGATTACGCAATTAAAGCTGAAGATGGGCATATCGCAATTAACGGAAACTATTATTCTGCGAAAGTATATTCCATGTCAGGAGAATTGCTTGCGAATATGGCAGGAGATGAAGAAATCAGTCTTTCCGCTGGAATTTATATAGTGGTGGTGGATGGATCTGCCACTAAGGTGGTTGTGAAGTGACGAAAGTCTTATTTGAATATAAAGATGAAAAAAGCTGCTTGACTTTGAAGTCAGGCAGCTTTAATTTTGGATATGCTATGGATTAGCGGGCTATCTTGAAGCTTTGTCCGTCTACGTTGAGGATGTAAGCACCTGCCGGGAGGTTGCTGAGGTCAACAAGAGCGTCAGAAGTAGAGAGAATCTTGCGTCCGCTCAAATCATAAATGTCAGCAGCAGAGAAGGAGCCAATGATTGCAAGGAGATTGCCATTGATAGAGATGTTTACCTTCTCGGTTGAATTAGAAATTTGATCTATACCGTTGTATTCTCCTTTCTCTCCGATGAAGATTCCGTTGATCTGCAAGAATGCATGTGTAGGATGCTTTGTCACCACGCGTACACCAACACATTTGACTGCATCTTCATTCACTACAGGAAGAGCCACTGAGTGAAGTTTGAAGGCCTGTGAGCCTACAGCGGGATCGATCTCGGGATTAGTAGGATCGCTTTCAATTGAGATTTCTCCTGCTTTTGTTGTCATGTCGGCTGATGAGTTTTTGTCGCCAACCCAGAATTCAATCTCGTCAGTGGTGTAAGAACGGGAGCTTATTGTGACTTCATATTCCACATCAGCCTCAAAAGCCAATGGAGGAGAAATTAGCCATTCGTCGGCAGATCCTTTCTCGCTGTTTCCAAGACCGGGAGAAACAATGTACTCGGCTGCAGCTTCAAAGTCACCGAAGGCTGTTTGTCCTAAAGTGGTGTTGAAATACCAGGAGAATCCATCATCGTTGGCATCTTCTGCCACCCAAAGGTTTTCAACTTTTGCAGTGTCCTCGAAAGTCTGTTCAAAAGGAAGTTCGAAAGCCGGACCAAGGATGAAATCTTTAGAATCAGCATCAGAAGCGCCCTCATCATTGTATGCAATGACAGTGTAACTGTATTTCATCACTCGTAAGAAGTCGGTGTCAGTCACTGTACATTCCGTGAGTCCATCGGCTACTATCACTTTATCATTACGCACCACTTTGTATTTGACTGAAGAAGGATCAAAAGCACCGAGGTGGTATCCTGTGGTAGGAGCCTCCCAAGAAAGTGTAAGGGAGCGCATATTGTCGTTGATTTCACCTTTTATGTTTGAGACTTCACCCGGACTATCCGGACCAATATATTGGTAGACCGTGCCCTTTGCGCCTGAGCCTTTACCATTGAAGAAATAAATGTCGTAGCGGTATTCGCCCGTAGAAGGAATTGATGAGTCGGTCCAAGATAGAGTCTCGCCGGGTGTGAAAACAGCATCTGCTGTAGTGGCAGTTTTCACGATCTCTCCATTGCGGGTGATAATGTATCCGTAAAGAGTTCCGAGGTCGGCCGACCCATTGAGGGTGGTTGTAGGGTTGGTCCATGTGATTGTAGAAGCTAAAGAACCGTCTGAAGCCGGAACGCTCTTTATATCAGTTGGAGCAGCCGGAGCCAAAAGGTCTTCAGCAGAGGGGATATGAAGCCCTAAAATTCTGGCACCAATACCCACTTGACCCACCTGACGAATAGTCTTTTTATTTACATCGATTTCCTGCAACCAGCTGTTTTCGGTGCCTTGTGGATGGCCTGAAGTATTCGACACCCAATAAAGGAGACCGGAAGCCTTGTCAAACTCCATAGATTGGTTGCTGAGCATGCTGCCTAAGCCAGTGTCCATTACTTTTGCTGCCGAGCCAGTCTGAGGATTAATGGAATAGAGCACTCCGGAAGAAGAAATAGAGTATAGGGTGCCGTCAGGAGCAGCGGCAAGAGTACCACCGCCATTCTTGATGTCGCAAATTTTGGTGAATTCAGCGGTCTCCAAGTCGACTTCAAATAGAGATGAAGTGCCCTGCTCAAAACCTAATGCATACATTTTCTGATCTTTTTCGCTCCATGTCATATCTTGGGGGCGGAAAGAAGTCCACATAGGATTCCAAAGGCCGATGATTTCTTTTGTCCCGTTGAAAGTATTATACTTCACCATGAAACTTGAGACCGGAGCACCGGAAGCAACCGTGTATTCACAACTGTAGATAATACCATCGACACCCGCGGCGGCAAATGAACCGATATTATGATTTTCATAATAAGAATTCAGAATAGTGCCGAAAAATTCTCCATCGGTTTCCGTAGGATCAAATGGGTATGACACAAAACCATAGTCGTAATCCTTAGTGTCATCGGCAAACTCTGCAGATCCAAGCGTAAAGGCATAGAAAGTGCGGTTGCCGGGGGCAGCGAAAGCGGTAGAAGCTGAAAGCAATATTGCAGCCCCGAGATTAAGAAATTTGTTTGTAGATAACATTATAATATATTATGAAAATTAAGTTTTTGCCTGTAGTATTTTGCCTGTAGTAGATTCAATATGCAAAATTAATAAGACAAAAGTGAATATTAGGTTACACCCATGTTAATTATTATTAAAAAAGGTTAAATAGAGTAGTGGAGGTGTGATATTGTCAAAAAAAATTAAGAATTTTGTATTTTCAAATATGACAGACAAAAAAGATTGAAGATATAGAGTTTGTATTAAGGTGAAAATTAAAATGTTAAATATGGGTAAAAAAATAATTACTTTATTAGGTCTGTGCATGACAGCCGTATGTGCCTACGCAGTTCCTCCACTTCCCGGATTTATTAATATAACGCAGCCGGACGGCTCTAAAGTGGAAGCGCGGATAATAGGGGATAATGAATTTCATTATTATGAGTTGCGCGATGGATCATTCATGATCGCAGATCGTGCTGATGGTTTTCTTAAGCCAATAGCGGCCGGCGAAGTTGAAGCTCTCCGAGCTGTGGATATGCAACGTAGAGAGAATGCTGCTAATGCTTTTGCCACAAGAACAGATCCGGGAGAGATAAAGAAAAGTTTCCCTACCACCGGAACAGTAAAGGGTCTTATTGTGCTTGCCGAATTTCAGGATGTAAAATTTCAGCCAGAGTCCACCCTTGAATATTTTGAGACGAAATTGAACAAGGAGGGATATGTAGGAGAAGAGACAATCGGAAGTGCATATGATTATTTCAAGGAGCAATCCTATGGGCTTTTTACTCCGGAATTTGAAGTGGTAGGGCCGGTGACTCTCCCCAAGAATCGCTCCGATTATGGCTATGAGGAAGACCTTGACAATCTATTCCTTGATGCTGCCATACTGGCAGATGAGGAATGTGGTGTGAATTTTGCAGATTTTGATATCAATGATGATCATTACGTCGACTTCTTCTTTGTCATCTTCGCCGGTCATGGTGAGGCTCAAGGGGGACCGGTGGAATCGGTATGGCCTGCCATGAAGGATATGACCTATAATATCAATCAGCGATTCGATGGTAAATATATCGGAGTGGCGGCTTGCTCTTGCGAGCTCAAGGGTGGCGACGGCACTGCTCTTGATGGAGTTGGAACTGTCTGCCATGAATTCAGCCATATTCTTGGGCTTCCTGATGTTTATGACCCTCAGGGTACCGGAGGCTACGGTATGGGCCATTATGACATGATGTGCTATGGTCCCTATAATGGCGACATGCGTGTCCCATCCGGTTATACTGCAATGGACAAATTCACTCTCGGATGGGTCACTCCAAGAGTGCTTGATTCTCCGGAGAAAGATGTGACTCTGCATGATCTCGTCTCAAGCGATGAATGCATTTTTATTGTCAATCCTGATAACAAAAATGAATACTACACTTTGGAGAATCGTCAACTTAAAGGCTTCGATTCAGAATTGCCTGGCCACGGATTGGTCATTTCGTATGTAAACTACAATCGCACTGCGTGGAAAAATAATACCGTCAATTCCCTTCTTTCGGGCTATGAGCATATCAGTATTGTGGCTGCCGACAATTCAAGAGTGCTTAATACAAAAGCCAGCGTGGATAATTTTGAAGCGGGCGACCCTTTCCCCGGGACAAAAGGAGTGACGTCATTCACAGACTCTACGGCTCCAAAGGCTATCTGGCAAGCGTCAGGATCTGCTAAGCCAGTCGGTATGCCTATCACCAATATCCGGGAGAGTGATGACGGAGTGATAACATTCGATTTCATGACGGATGATAACGCCGTAGGGGAGATATGGCAGGCAGATGGCGAGAAAGAGTATTATACTCTTCAAGGAATGAAAGTAAGTCCTGAAGATCTGACTGAAGGCCTCTATATCGTGCGCGATAGAAATGGAGTGGCTCGCAAAGCAATGATCAAGAAATGAAATCTTGAATTCCCCATTTAAAATTGAGCATTTCATTAGTTAATAAATTCAAACAACTTCAATAATAACAATCAAAACATTACGAGTATGAAGAGAAATTTTCTTGGTATTCTCTTTGCAATGTTGATGGGAGTGGTTTGTGCTAATGCCCAGACTACTGTTACCATCGACGTTGACGTTGCCGCGAATGTTAGCGCCACCGACGGAGTTTATGGCACTCCGATAAGCTTACACGACGGCATCAACAGTGTGGAGCTCAGCAATAATCCATTGAGCATACAGGCTGCTTCCGGAGCAGAGATCAGTTCTGTCTTTTGCGATGGGCTGCCTGTCAGCAAGAATGGTGCAGGCATGTATAACATCGGCGTTGTTGAAGGAATGTCGGTTAAAATTGTCACAGAAGGATCTGGAGCATCTAAAAAAATCCAGACATATTTCTCCATCAATAACCCCAATTCTGCACAGGTGACATCAGGAGGTGAAACTTTCGACATCACTAACAATTATTACGATTTGGCTGCAGGGGAATATGCTGTAGTGGCTCCGAAAGAAGGCTATGTCATAGAGTCTTGTTCAGAGTATTCTGTGGAGGATTTCACTCAAAATGATGATGGAACATTCTCATTCTTACCTGCTGAGTATGGAATGATTTATCTTACTACAAAGCTGCAGGGTATCGATTTTACTGTAGATGTGAATGTCCGCAGCAATGTGATAGTGAACGCATATAATGAAGCCAATGAAGATCTCGGAGTAGTAGGTTTCACCAACTGGCAGAAACCTTTCACTGCAACCGCGCCAAAGGCAACTCAGTCGCTCGTATTCTCCGCTCCTGCAGGAGGTGAAATCAAGTCAATCAAGAGAATTCAGGCCGACGGCACAGAAAGCAATGTAAACTTCAGCCCATATGCCGGATGGCGCTCTATGCTTGCAGATGGTGACAATTTTGTGGTTGAGGCTGTAGGTCCGGATGCGACTCTGACTTTCTGGGGATATAATGCCAACAGACAAGATCTTGATCTCTCCAACTTCATAGTTAAAGTTGGGGGAGAAAAACTCGACCTCTCCGGTGTGCAAGCTCAAGGAGTGGCACATGTCGGCGATATCTTGACGGTAGAGGCCGGAAAAGGTTTTGCTCTCAATAACTATGCCATTTCAAGCAGTTTCGTTAGCACTATTGAGACCACTGGTGCTGTCCAAAGCGGTATGGTGACCGGAGCGGGCGATGTGTTCCTATATGCAGCGGTAGATAATTCGATGGTCATCAATGTTGACAATGCCGCAGCAGTGAAAGTTGTAGGCGCAAATGGCTATGGAGAGGTTCTCACTCTTCAAAATGGAGAAAATAAATTCGAGTCAGTCGTAAATCCGCTTAAAATAACAGCAGCCGATAAATATGAAATTCTTTCAATTACTCTCGATGGAGAGGCAGTGGCATCTCAAAGTGGATCATACACAGTAGAACTTCTTTCAGGGTCAACTCTTGCCATCACAACTCGTGAGATTCCTTCAGCTTTCCCGGTGACTATCATGACAATGGGGGGCGATATAGAGAATATCGTCATCAAAAAAGATGGAGAAGTGGTAGATTACATGGCTGATGGGCTTGAGGCTATGGTAGGTTCTGACATCACGATTGCCCCGGCACTCGGCTATATGCTGGAATCCGTATCCGACATGAATGGAAACAGTGTAGAATTTAATGAGGATACTGATGTGTGGACTGTAGCCTTTACTAAGACTGCCTCAATGATCTCAGTCATGTTCAAGGCTGCTCCGGAAGGAAAGGCATTTGTAGGATTTAGCCGCGATTCAAGCGATGTGATGGCTCTTGTATATGATAAGAAGGGAGATCGTAAAGATGATCCTGCATCTCTTAAAGATGGACGCACTGTAGAACTTGAGATTGGCGACCAAGTTGAACTCAAATTATGGGGTAATAATCGTGATCTTGAGGAGATTATTATCAATGGCACAGCTATCGAATTTGCTGCAGGAACAACTGTTCTTGATAAGATCACTATCACAGAAAGAACTGTCATTGTCGTTACCACTAAGGAGCATGAGAAGCTCGTAGATATAAAGGGAGACCAGTCTATTGAGACTATTATTGGCACCGGGGCTGTAATTGGCAATATCTATATCAATGAGATAGGTCAAGATGAGGCTTTCCTTCGTCCGGGTGAGAAATTCTATGTAATTCCGGTACCCGCAAAAGGATATAAATTTGCAGGATTCAAGTATATCTCAGGAAATCTTCCTGTTCCTGAACCGGTAGACGGTAAATACGAATTTACAGTGCCAGAGGATAGGGAATTGGTGTTCTTCCAGGGTAATTTTGTGCTTGATGAGGAAAATCCCGTATATTTGGTTGAGGGCAATACAATTTATGAGGAAGGCACCACAAATCTTATGGGCTTGACTCGCATTGCTGATGGAACTCAACAGGGAGCAATGTTCGTGTATGCACATGCCGGAGAGACAGTCGAACTACTTTTCTTCCTCAATATCGATCAATTCCCGGAAGATAAGTATTATTGCGAAAGTTTCTGTCTCTACAATAATCCTTCAGTATTGATACCGCAGAAATATGTAGTCAATCCGGACGATGTACGCGACAACAATATCATCTCAATCGGAGCAATTGTTAAGAGCAGAGATGAGTCAGGAGTTTCAGAAGTTCCCACAGATGGAGCTCTCGTCTACAATGCTGCGGCCGCCACTGTCACTTCAGCAACAGCAGTGAAGGTATTCACCATCAGTGGTCAGCTTGTTAAGGAACTTCCAGCAGGCGAGACTTCTCTGGATGCTCTTTCTAATGGAGTATACATCCTCTCAAACGGTGTAGAAACGCTTAAAATAGTTAGATAACTGATTAAGAGTTATTAGTGTCATATTTCTATCCCCTTCGGGTTTCCTTTCAAGGAATCCGAAGGGGATTTTCTTATGTCGACAAAATTGAAGAAGGACTGTTTTTTG
>CAZCZX010000085.1:0-11380 GCA_964503095.1 uncultured Sangeribacter sp. | reverse complement strand
GAAGGCCTCAGAAAGCGGAACGGGCGAAAAAGTACAGGCCTTGCGCTTTTCTTTTATAATATGCCGATGAGATAGGCCCGGAGGCACCTATTTTACCTAAAAAACATGAGAATCCAAACTCTAATTTTTTGCTTGCTCTTTTGCGTAGCATCTGCTTTTGCGAAGGATGTTATCACCAAAACAGATGGAACCAAACTCGATGCGAAAGTAGAGGAGATAACAGAAACTGTGATCAAATATCGTAAAGCCTCCAATCCAACTGGTCCGATCTACACTATTCCAATTACTTCGGTCGCCACAATTCTATATGAGAATGGTGACATTGATACGTTCAATGAAAATGTTTCTTCTACCGCATTCTCAGCGTCTCAATCCTCTTCTCTTTCAGACGACGAATTGATGCGAATTGCTGACTCTCAACCATATTCTAATCAGTCTAAATCTATTTCTGATAATGAATTGCTTAAAATGGCTTACAGCTGGGAAAAATCTTCTGATGAATTGATGGATCAGGCTAAAAAATATAGAAAGATTGGTTGGATAGGGGCTGGAACAATCTTAGGAGTAGGCATATGTGGAATTCCTCTTATATTTGGAGGTGTGTGGGGATTTGATGACGAGGATGTTGGTAGTTTTATTTTGCCTGTGTCTGCCATTTGTTCTGCGGGAGCCGCAGCAATATGGACTCTTGGCTTCAATCTAAAAGCCAACTCACTTATGAAGCAGGCCAGAAAGATGCAATCGTATTCCGCCACAATCATAGAGAATGAGATAATGCAATTTGGCAATAACTCTTTGACTGCAGGAATCAATGTCATGGGAAATCGTATGGTCAATTCCCACAGCTTGGGATTATCTCTTGGACTCAATTTTTAAATATAATTTTCTAAGTAAAATGAAAATAAAAACAGTACTTTCATTAGGAGCAGTTTGCTTGATTACGCTTTCCAGTTGCTCTCCAAAAATAACGACTCGTCAGATGAATGCTTGGACTACCGTCGATACAAAAGTAGTGAGTTATAATCAACTGACTATGGATCTTGATGAGGAGCCCATCACTTATACAATCGATATCTCAACAGAAGCAGGAAAGATGAAACTTAACCGTCTTTCGGTTGAAGAGGCTGAAAGACTTGCCCTTATTGAAGCAATAATGACAAACAAATGCGCCACAATCTTTAATCCGCAATATACTCACCTCGAACACAAAGGGAAAGTGCTTAGGGTAACTCTTTATGGCTATCCGGCACGATATAAGAAGCAGCAATAAAAAATTAAGTTCCCCCAAAAACCATAAAAGGACGCACCGAACATGCGTCCTTTTATGGTTATCTATATATTTATCTATATATTAATGTTGTATTCCTATCACTTTTTTGCCATTTTTGATGAGGATTCCGCCATCAAAAGAAGATGAATGTCTAATGCCATTAATGTCATAGATTTTCTCAGCATCCGTAGTCATTTCTACTTCTTCCACTCCTGTGCTTTCTTTTTCTATATGGAAATAGATGGTTCCTGTCATTGATGTACCTCCATCGTAGACTGCGCCCATGTACCATCCATCTTTCAGATGGCTGAAATCGGCTGTCATTGTCACTCCCTTATTCTCTCCTGTTCCCAGATAGATATCAGAGGAAGTTGAGCCGCATACTTCATAACCCCCATCACCGGGAAATACATCAAATCGCAACGATCCGAAATAAACGCCTGATTCACAATCAACATTGAAATGGATCTTAATTGCCGAAGGATCAGTAATCTTTTCCTTATCCTCTACTGTCAGATCTGAAACTTTAATCTCGGTCTTATCTGAATTTACATTTATATCTACTTCAATAGGATCGCTCACATTCTTGCCCGCTTCGTCTCTAAACACCATTGTATATGTGCCGGGTGCAAATGAATGGTCTTTGAGAGCACTGAATTTCCCGATATAATCTTTGATATCTTCCTGCTCTCCGATCAGAATATCCACCGGACGGAAGGTCGATTTCGATACTACATCCCCCTTGCTGTCAAGAAGAGTAGGAGTGACAGTGCTGTAGAACTCTTCATCTCCAATGTTCTCAACTGTAAATGTCATTGGAAATTCATGGTTTCTATATATTTTATCCGGCATCTCAATATCAGTTACGAAAATTGATGCTGGTTTCTGGTTTTCTATTGTGGCTACCCCATCTTTCACGACAGCAACGATCATCTGTGGTTGCCCGACCGGAATACGCACTGGACTCCATTTCCCGTCAACCTTCAAGACCGGCTTTATCTCATAGGTTCCATCTGCCAACTCAGGGAAACGAACCTGAAGGTCGTTTCTGCCATCGTCAGGATGATAGCCTGATACATTAGGACCTTCCGCAAACTTAACCTCCTCTGTAGATTCAGACTCAAACTTCAAGCCAAGGTGACTTCCGTCAGGCATTGTAAAAAGACTGAAATTGAAGTATTGGCCTCCACATCTGAATGCTTCGCCGGCTTTCACTTCAGTTACATCAGAGAAAAATGAATCGGTATTGTAAAAGATATACACAGGTTTGTCATCGTCTTTCGCAGGACGCGCTCCGAGCGTGGCTATCTGTGCAGTATTAAATCCTCCGGCTCCACCTCCTACTCCAAGGTCATCCGGGTTTAAAGCAGTGAGAAGGAAATAACCGTTGCTCAATCCTCCCCACCCCCAGTTGAAGTGGAAGAATCCATCTGAACTATATCCATCGCAAACAAATTGATGGCCTCCGGCAGTTCCAGCGCCGCTATAAAGCACAGGAAGTCCTTCCGCAAGGTCTGCATATATCATATCTTCCCATTCTTCATAGCCATAATAAGCGCGATTTGGCATCCAAAGTGATTTAGAATAGCCGAAGATATCTATGAGAGACTCACCCATCATTACGGTTGCCGCGCCACTCCCACCTGGTTCATAATGCATATCTACGCTTATTCCACATCCAAGCATAAGTTCTGCTACCGCATGGCGTGCTTCATTTGAACTCTCCTTATTATATATGTTGTCCATCTTGTCCCATTGGAAAGGAATTGAATCATAATTGAATGTCAATTCTTCTTCTCCGGGGCGCCATAAATAGGAGTGGCTGCCCTTTCCATGCTCAGGATAATTGTGATATTTCATCACTTGAGCCATTGCTGTGGCAACGCAACCTGTGACAGTCTCATGTCCATCCACTTTCGGGCAGAGTATGTTATATGGATATTCTTGATTCCATTCTGTCTTTAAAAGTGGAGTTATTTCAGTTCTACTCTTATGAGTGATTTTATAGGCGTTAGTTTTTTCAGGATGATTCTTCAGATAATTAAGTTGGCGATTATAGAAATCAAACCATTCCCTTAATGATGGATTGGACTCTATTTCGAATTCTCCAGTATCTGAATATGCCAATAGGGCAGGGGCAGTGTCTTCGTTTGGAAGCACCACAAAACCTTTCCCGGAGGAAAAGACATATAGGTTGTCAATAGTAGATTTCAGTTGGAGATTGCTGGCTGAAAGGCCACTTGCTGAGGCAACTCTTTGTGGACGATTGGAATTGAATCGTGCGAGCGCTTGCTCTGGTGTCAAAGTGTCGGCGGCAACTGGAAGAATTGTTCCGGCTGCAAGCAGAGTAAGGAGTAATGAGTTTTTCATAGTCTTTCAATTAAAGGTGTTACAGTGGATTAGTATAAACATACAACACCTAACTACCCCTTTTGGATTTTTTCTTATAAAAGTTTTTTGTAAAAGGCACAAGCTAACGGGTAGCTTGGAAGGAGATGTTTTTGAAGAAGAAGATAGGAAGCGTGCCGCCTACTACCATCCCGAGCAGAATGAATAGGCACGTGAGCCCATTATTGGCAAAAAGGAAGAAATAATGATCAAATTCCGCTTCTCCGCTATGTGATAGGCACATCATAAGGCCGCCAAAAGTTTTATAAGCATAAATCCCGGGAATCATCGGTAGTAATGAAGGAAACAAACATGTCTCTGCGGGCATTTTTCCATAAGGGGAAAGAAGCACTGCCATTGTGCCTACAATAAAGGCAGCTATTGTGCTCGCGGCTACAATATGCATATCAAAAAGTGAAGAATTGAGCATCAGATAGCGTGCCGAATGACCTACTGCAGCAATAATGGCACAGAAAAGATATGCCTTTTTAGGGGGATTGCTGATCGCAGCAAATCCAATGGCTGCAATGGCAGCAAAAAGTGCATCTTGAAGAACTTGCAAAACCATAATTAAAACATTTTTAAGTTCATCAACAACATTCCTACACATAATCCTAACGACAGACAACATGTAAGGATTACAGCATCCATGAATCTCCCGAATGCACAGATATAATGCCGGTTGAGCAGGTCGCTGAAAGAATTAATAAAGGGAATTCCAGGCACAAGATAAAGAACACTCGTGGCCACTGCTATATTAGGAGTATGCCCGAAACTAAAGAGAGTTGCTGTGCTGGCAAGCACTGAGGATATAAATGCACAGATGATAAATGTTAGCCTTACATCAAACTTATGCTCCGTCAATACCTGTTTAATATAAAACCCCACAAGTGTAGATAGGAACACAACCCCTACGGCTGCCCAATCTCCCGTGAAAAGCCTACAAAATGCTGCATTAGCAAGGGAGGCAAGAAGCAAAACGAGATATTTATTCGTTGGAGGAGTGTTTATAATATCCTGAAATCTTTCTTTTGCTTCAGCAAAACTAATTTTATCATCGGCCATACTCCAACTGAGACGACTCAGAAGAGTATTGATTTCAAAACTTATCGGCATCGGGTGAGTGGCGATAATGTATGTGTAGCTGTCAGATTGGTCAGGCTGGAATACTGTCATGTGAATATGGCGCGGAAGTATGGTCATTTCTGCTTTACACCCCATGGACTCTGCCATTCTGTGCACATTGCGCTCAAGACGCAACGACGTGGCTCCACTTCCGAGGAGCCACGCCGAATATTCTGAGAGAAAAAGGCATATGTCTTTTAGAGATGCATTTGAATCCATTTCGCATTCAGGAAATGCAACTGTCCCATCTATGCCTTCATTAATATTTGACATGTTTCATTACTTTATCTCTTTTTGATAAAATTTTCTGTGGACGCATAGGATCATTGTCCTTGAGAAAAAGTCTAACAGAAATCACAACTGTCATCACCACTACGATGATTGCCCAAACGATCAAGAAGTTGAATGCTGCCATAATCAAAGAGACTAAAGGGTTAATAATATTTTATGTGAAATCCTCACTTCGGTTCCACTTGCATTGTATTAACGAAAGTATAGCCGAAAAAGTTTTACAAAACCAATTACGATTTTATTAAAGAATTGTGACATGTTTTTTTAAGATGACAAGCCCCTAACCCCCTAAAGGGGGAATAAAAAGTAGGATACCAGAGTCAAATAAAGTAGTGAGCATGCTCCGCATGCGTCCCGCGAAGTCAAAAGGAAACCTTGAGGAGTTGAAGAAATGATATTTTTTTATTAATTTTGCAACCAACTTAAGAATAATTCTAAATTAAAAGAACAATTCTAAATTCTAAATTCAAAATTCTAAATTAAAAGAATAATTCTAAATTAATAATATGAAACTGATATTAGTAAGCAACGACGATGGATATATGGCAAAAGGTGTTCACGAACTTATGGCAATGCTTGCTCCATATGGTGAAGTAATAGCTGTATGTCCCGACAAAGGACGCAGTGGACAATCTATGGCTCTCACTTTCGATGCCCCTCTCAGGATAAAAGAAGAGAAAAGCCCTGTGCCCGGAACAAAACTCTATAGTTGCAATGGCACACCTGTAGATTGTGTTAAAGTTTCATGTTATACAGTTCTCAATGGTCGAAAACCAGACCTTGTGGTTGCGGGTATCAACCATGGAAGCAATGCATCGGTTAATGTCCTATATAGTGGCACAATGGGTGCTGTTCAGGAGGGTTGCACCTGGGGAATTCCTTCCATCGGATTTTCTCTCACAACTCATGATCCGGACGCTGATTTTACTGCTGTCAAATCTATTGTTGATACTGTAGTGCCAAAACTTCTTGATGAAGGACTTCCGGATGGAGTATTTATCAATGTTAATGTACCCGACGGTGTAAAAGATGCTCCAATTTCAATATGTAGGGAATGTAAAGCCCATTGGAGCGAAGAATATAAGGAATACACAGATCCGTTCGGAAACAACTTTTATATGCTGTCGGGTCATATGATCAACGATGAACCTGAAAGTACAGACACCGACCTTTATGCCCTATCTCATGGACATGCCTCTTTGGTGTTTGAGGCTCTCGATCGTACTGCCCAATCAATCAAAAAGTTGTAATATCTACTGTCATTTCTACATTCTTTCCGCTTCGTGTCTCTGCATTTTTCGCTGCGGTCGGCACGACTGCGGGGCCTGATAGGTTTAAATTATAACGGTATCTTGCTCCGGCAAGCCATCTGTTTTCTGGAAGTTGATCACTTAGCGACAGGCGCAATGTTCCATATCCTGGATTCTCACGAGAGATGAGCCGATAGTCTGTAGCAGAATCGGGCCATACTACTGTTCCATCCGGATTCTCTATGAGATAGTCTACCTCTAAATATGATGAATTAAAGTAAGTATCAAAATTAAATTCAGCAAGCAAAGAAGGTATGAAGAAATCATAGCCCTGATTATCAGCATCCAATGGCAAATCGGTCAAATAAGTGCTGGCATCGGAAAAGAAAACCGGTATCTTATTGGATTGGCCATAGATATCCCAACCCTCTGAAATTTCCTTAAGTGTAGTCGTAGAATTATAACCGGCTGAGGCATATCTAAATTGCCCAATGTCGCTTACATTGACAATATTGACACTTTTCACTTTTACGGTATTGGGTGGGAGTGTGGTGTGGATCCTGACATCCACCATCGACAATGCATGGTAGAAATGCAGCTTCAACCTTCCATTAGTTTGCCTAACATTTGTGACCCGACATACGAGCAAATCCTCTTGTCCATAGTTCTTGTATTGGATCATGTCAAGCCACCATGGATTTGTATTTATTTCTATGCTTGCCGGACTAACAGCCGTGAAACACATCATATTTCCGGTCCAGTCTACAGCTGGGGAATAGGTCCAACTGTTCAGACCGGTCCTCGTGACTGTGACTCCATTCATGACATATGAATAGATTCCATAATCATATGCCCAAATCTTAAATTCAGGAATGTTTTCAGTAGTAGTTATGTCGGCTTGGCGAGTATTATCACCATAATTGGAAATAGTAGTTTCAAATTCTATCCTTCTTTCATTTTGAGAAGAAGATGGCTCGTCAGAATGCGAGCAAGCGGTAGCCGCAAATATTGCAGCCACCGCCAGCACTTTATAATATTTTTTGGAGTCTTTCTTCTTCATAATCGGATGTCCCTTTATGTTATAACCCCAAACCTCTTCTTTCGTTTATGAAAGTAGATTATGAATTTATGAAATCTGGGAATTCTTCAACTGTGACATCAAAGTCGATCTTGTTGGAAGTAGCAGGAACATCGATATTGAGAGTATATCTATAGGCTTTACCAATTTGCCATTCTGAATTTGCCTGATCGTTGGAATTCAATGGGAAATAGATATATCCAGCTCCGTCTGAAACAGCATCTGTAGCCTCCGGCCATATCTTGACCCCTGTGTTTCTATCAAAAATCTCACAAAGGACTCTCGCATATACACCTGAATAATTATTGCCGCTCACTTCTGACTTAGTCAATTTCTGAGGAATTGAGAATATGTATCCTGACGTTATTAATTCCACAGGAGTGTCAGTGTTGAGGATTTCAGATCCCTCGTAGATATTTTTGTTGGCAATTGCCTTCTGATCAGTCCATTCTCCGTTCACTTGGTTTCCAATAGTAGTGGAAGCCAACGGGAAGTTGAAACTTCCTTCTGTGTTAGTGCCGAGCAAGTCGAGGGCCTTTACTTTCACGGAAAGAGCCTGTTCGCTGGGTTTTGCTACCCGTGGACGCATCTGAAATCTTACCTGTGAGAGGGCGTGGCGGAAATTTATTTGAACCGGGGTTGCATTTGATCCTCCACGAGTCTCTCCTATATTCACAGCGTATAGAAGGTCTGTTTTTCCTCCATTGATAAAGCCTGGGATATCGGGATTGCTGTCATCTGAAGTAGTCGCTGTCTTGATAGATGGACTATAACTGTAGAAGTTTAGGGGTGCATCTGCTGGCCAATACATTGATGGCGCATAGCTCCATCCATTTTCGGTGCGCCCGACATGCACGTCCGACATATAGGGCTTCCCATTTGCAAATGCCCATACTTTAAATTCCTGAAGGGAATTGGTGGTGACAACTTGCCTTCCACTTAATGGTGCGGAGGCATTAAATGATATCATATTTCCCATGGAAGGAGCATCTGATTCCTGATGGCTGCAAGCTGAGAGAGTCAATACGACAGTTGTTGCAATAGCAATGTGAGATAAAATTTTCATAGTCTTAATTATGGGTTTTTGACCTCATTATTGAGGCTTTCGTTTAAGGATAATACAAATATCGTTCCAATAAGTTCTAAATACTTTTATATTAACAAAGTATTATAATTCCTTAACATAATTTAGACCCTAACTATTGAGACCCGACTGATTTCTAATTATGGCGAATTCGCCATAATTAAAATCAGGATTATACACTTTCTCCCAAATGCCTATAAATTCTAAAGTGTTACGATTACGTAGCCAATCAGTAATGAAAAAGTCACCATCTTTGGCACGCAACATATCAGTGAGACAAATGTAGTCCTCTCCGTTTACTTTTACGACATTAACCTCGGTATCTCTTACAATTATTTTTGTCATTTTGAATCATGAATGGTTATGGGGGGGAGAATGCAAAGATAACACAAAAACGTCAGAAAATTAAGAAGGTTTGTAATCTTATCCCCAACCAATTTTATTTTTTCCCGCGGGCGAAGATTAAGAAGAAATTTTTTTCTTTCTTTTTATATTCCTTTATTGAGTCTAATCAGCGGTCTAATTTGTGGTCTAATCAGCGGTTTGTATTGAAGACATTTTTAATCATTTTTCATGGTTTCTTTTTATTCGGAACCACACATAATTGGTAATGCTCTGAAAGCAACTTCTCGTTGATTTTCCGATTATAAATTAATCACTCTGATACCATTGATTTAACATACTTGTTTGTGTATGAAAATTTAATCTTTCAATTTTTTGTTATTATCGCTGGAATTGATTAATTTTGCATTTATGACGAAACAAGAATTATGAAGACAATAGCATCCTTCAATATAGAATCTCTTAAAACCTACCGAGAGGGAAAGCGGCTTGAAGTCAAGTCGGCTAAGGGTGGTTTACCCAATTCCCTTTGGGAGACTTATTCCGCTTTCGCAAATAGTGATGGTGGAGTTATAGTATTGGGTGTCAGGGAGAGGGAAGATGGTTCGTTTCTTATTGAGGGTCTTAAGGACGCATCCAAACTTCAGAGGGATTTTTGGAATCTTATTAACAACCGTCAGAAAGTCAGCACAAATATCTTGACCGACAGTTCGGTAACGATTGAACCTGTTGATGGAAAAGATATTATTGTGATTCGAGTGCCACGTGCAGAGCGCACCACTCGACCTGTCTATGTGGGTATGGATCCTAGATTGGGCAGTTATCGCCGTAATGGAGAAGGGGATTACCATTGCTCAATCGACGAGGTGTCGCTAATGCTTCGCGATGCTTCTCCGATGACAGAGGATTACAAACTCCTTACGAAGTTGGATTTTTCCGTATTTTGCCCGGATACAATCAAGGCATATCGTAATATTTTCAGATTGATTCATGATGATCATCTATGGAATCAAGAAGATGACGAGATTTTCATGCGTCGTATCGGAGCAGTCAGAGAAGATAAAGAGACCGGTAAATTCCATCCAACGGCAGCCGGATTGTTGATGTTCGGATACGAATATGAGATCACAACTGAGTTTCCTCAATATTTTCTGGATTATCAGGAAAACAGACAGGGAGGAATATACGCTCGTTGGACTGACCGTATCACTTCACAAACCGGTGACTGGAGCGGCAATGTATTTGACTTTCTGCTGAGAGTTGTGCCGAGGCTACAATCAGATTTCAAGATTCCGTTTGTATTCAAAGGGAATCATACTGTCAAGGACACCCCTTTGCATAAGACTGTGCGTGAAGCCATGGTCAACATGCTTACCAATGCGGATTATTATGGTCGTAGAGGCGTTGTTGTGCAGAAGAATGCCGATGGTTTTAAGTTTGCAAATCCTGGCAATATGCGAGTGTCTCTGAATGAAGCCGTGCATGACAATATGTCCGATCCGAGAAATGGAGTTATGCTCAAGATGCTAGCATTGGTAGAATTTGGTGAACGAGCAGGAAGTGGATTGCAAGGGATCTTCACTACATGGGAGAAGGTTTATCATACCAAGCCGACAGTTGAAATAGCTACGACCGGAGTAGACCGTACCACATTGACTTTATCATTTGGAGATCGACAACCCGATATACAAGCCATGAAGCTTCTTTATGATGATCCTGATGGCATCATAATAAACGACGGTACACAAGAAAGTACACCAGAAAGTAAGGGAGAAGGCACTGGAGAATCTAAAAGTAAGGGAGAAAGTAAGGGGGAAAATACTATAGAATATCAAAAGAAGGGAAAAAGTAATGTAGAAAGAGTAGTTTCTCTCCTTAGAAGTAATGGAGAACTTACCTTACCGGAAATTGCAAAAAATCTAAATCTCTCATTAGGTGGCATTGAAAAAATAGTTCGCCAACTTAAAGGAGCTGGACGTCTTGTCCGTGAAGGTTCAACCAAAGCCGGACGATGGATTGTAAAAGAATAGAATCCAAGCAAAATCTTTGGTGGCGTGCTAATTTGCGTGCTATTCAAAGAATGAGATAATAAAACCAAATGAAAACCAGACGTTTACATCGAAATTTGGATATCCTCATAATCAGGGAGTCCTTGCTTCAAGCCCAAGTGGCACCACAAATTAGAAATCAAGCAGTTACGACACAAATCGTAGCTGCTTTTTTTCTTGTTTTGAACACACATCTGCGCAAACTCTATTTTGCCTTAACGCAAAAACATCAGAAAATCAAGAAAGTCGTGATTTTCTCCTCAACCAATTTTAATTTTTTTTCTCGCTCACGATGATGAAGAAGAATTTATTCTTTCTTTTTTATTTCTTTTATTGGGTCTAATCAGCGGTCAGTTTATCGGCCATTTAAGCGGTCATTTAAGCGGCAAAATTGATCATGTTTCATGGTAAATCTCGTCGGAGATTGTTACTCTTGCAAAAATGGGGGCTAAAGTTCTATATCAATAAAATCCCAATTATCCACTCCTACATCCATGCCGCCTG
>CAZCZX010000084.1:0-11494 GCA_964503095.1 uncultured Sangeribacter sp. | reverse complement strand
AATGATGAAGACATTGTTTTCCATACAGGAGATTTCCGTGCGCATGGTTCATTTGGAGAAGAGTTTTATAATAAGATTACTTCAATTCCTCCTCTCAAAGCCATTATCTGCGAGGGTACAAATATCGAAAGAGAGAATCCTAATGCCGAACCGGAATACACTATTGAGGAGCGATTCAAAACTTTATTCAAAGAAAACAAATACAATGTGGTATTTGTATCTTCCACTAATATAGACAGACTGTTTGCCATTTATCGAGCTGCCGCTGAAGCAGGACGACCTCTTCTAATGGATAAGTATCAACTTGATATTCTTAACTCTGTAATAGGTGAAAATGACTGGAGCCGTAATGATGTAGATGGTTGGGAATCCGATGAAGATGAAAACGGCGAAAAGAATTCCTATCCAAAGGAGGCATACTATGAATTTGACATGGGAAGACCAATCGTTCTTGATTTTGACCGAAATGAAAGAACTTCCCCTAAGTTCTTTATATCTGAAAAACTTCAAAGATTGATAAACTGGAAAGGATGTGTGCTATTATCTCGATCCTCAACACAATTCCTTAATCTGATTGACACTTTTCCTAAAGAGAAAACCAAGAAATATCTTTCAATGTGGGATGGGTATCTCAATCCGAAATCCCCTACCTACAATGAAAATCTTGCAAAGGCTGTCGGATCTAATTTCGAATACGTCCATACCTCCGGCCACGCTGATCCACACACTCTGAAGCAAATGTTTTGGGAAATCGATGCTAATATGATAATTCCAATGCACACTTCAAATCCACAAAAATTTCTTGAACATTTTCCGGAAAACGAATGGCCAATACGCTTAATCAAAGACGGAGAGACAATTGATTTAGAACAAGAAAATAATTGGAATGATAATTAAAACAAGTGATTAGATGAAGATTCTCCATCTGTCTGATACACATGGATGCCATCGTCGGCTTCGGGATCTTCCCGAAGCCGATATCATTGTGCATTCCGGAGATTTCTGTATGGCTGGGACTGAAGATGAAGCTATTGATTTTATGAATTGGTTTTGCGATCTTCCATACACTCATAAGATTTTTATTGCAGGCAATCATGACGATTGTCTTTATGGTTCACAAATAGAAGGTCTTGACAAAAATACTCATTATCTGTGTAATTCATGTATTGAAATCGATGGAGTAAAGTTTTATGGCGTTGCCTTGTTTATGCAAGATTGCATCAACCATCAACAGAATGCCAACTACTCAAAAATTCCTACTGATACCGATATCCTGATCACTCATGTACCCCCCTTTGGAATCTTAGATATTGACGATGGGGAAAATTATGGCAGCGAAGAACTGCTGACAAAAATAAGTTCACTCAACCTAAAAGCGCATCTTTTCGGACATATCCACTCACAATTCGGATCAGAAAATATCAATGGCACATTATTTTCCAATGGCTCAATCGTAGATTCAAATTACACTTCCCCAAGAACTCCAAGAATACTTTCTTTTATACAATAAACCTTTACTCGGGTCATAATGTCTAATAAGAAAAAACATTATGAAGAAGATAATACTTATTATTGCGCTTGTTTGTGGAATCTCCACAGTAAATGCTTATTCACAAGAAAACCTTGATAACTTTGAGCGGAGGTCTTCATTTCCTCGTCCAGGTCATCATGACCGCTCTCCTTATTTAGTATCTAACAATAAAGTGTTTTATGAAGGACGGGAGATCAAGGGGGCGTCGGCTATGAAGTTCGAGATTCTTCGCGATGGTTATGCAAAGGATGCTTGGAAAGTATTTTATCGTGGAGTAGAATTAAAGAATGCATCAAGCAATTCATTTAAGGTTTTGGGATATGGCTACGCCAAAGACTCTTGGAACGTATTTTTTGATGGCAAGAAGATTGACAAAGCCAGTGCGAACAGTTTCACCGTGCTATCTGACTGGTATGCCAAAGACACCTGGAACGTATTCTTCTACGGAGAAAGAATTGACAAAGCCAATGCCAATAGTTTTAGGGTGATTAAAGACGGTTATGCCAAAGACACCTGGAACGTATTCTTTGACGGTAAAAAGATAGACGGAGCCAGCCCCAATAGTTTCAAAGTGCTTCACGATGGATACGCAGAAGATACTTGGAACACCTATTACTACGGCAAAAAAATCAATTGAAACAAAATAATTTCTGCCCTAATCTCTAAAATTGTTTTGTTGATGAAACAAAATTAGCCAATTTTTGTTTCATCGACAAAACAAAATGAATTGAACTTTCCTCTATGAAGAAAGTATAAAAGATTTATATGAATGGTCTATTTATTTATATAGAAAGCGATTACTGAGACGGCAGTGCCGAGAATCATCGTGACAAGCAATGCTATAAGCACAATGAGCACTATAACTATCCAACGCTTTTTTATGCGTTTTTTTAGCCATTTATAGACTGCCGGACCGAGAGCAACCTCAAATCCGGCTATCAATATGCTGAAGATAACATCACTCATGTCAGTTTTTCTTTGCGGGGTCGCAAGTAAGGCTGATACCGAGTTTTTTGAAAATCTTGTGGTCCACTTCTCCGAGCATCACTGTAGAATGTGCCTGGCATCCGTCAAGCTCGGGTAGGGTCGCAAGTGCCTTCCGGCATTTCTCATCGTGCGTGCTGAGAACAGACAGAGCCACCAGAACCTCATCGCTGTGAAGACGAGGATTATGTCCTTTAAGATATGTAGTCTTTGTGTGCTGAATTGGCTCAATCATCTCTTGAGGAATCAGTTTCAGGTCATGGTCGATGCCTGCCAGGTGCTTCACTACATTCAAGATTAGAGCACTGCTTGGCCCCAGAAGTTCGCTCTGCTCAGAAGTGATAATAGTGCCGTCAGCAAGTTCTATAGCGCTGCAGGGAAGTCCGCTTTTCTGTGATCTCTCTCTTGCTGCGCCAATGCAAGGACGATAAGTGGCATCGATCTTTGCTTGCTTCAAGAGAAGTGCAATCTTATTAACTTCAGATTCATTATCATCACCCTTAGCCATGTTGTTGAGGGCTGTGAAATAGCGACGTATGATCTCATTATTGGAGGCATGGCAGCACACTGCGTCATCACTGATGCAAAAACCTACCATGTTTACACCCATATCTGTCGGCGACTTATAAGGGTTATTGCCATAAATGCCCTCGAAGAGAGTATTGAGCACCGGGAAAATCTCAATGTCACGATTATAGTTGATAGCGGTCTTTCCATAAGCCTCAAGATGGAATGGATCGATCATATTGACATCATTGAGGTCTGCGGTGGCTGCTTCATATGCGATATTGACCGGATGTTTGAGCGGAAGATTCCATACAGGGAATGTCTCAAACTTAGCATAGCCAGCAGTCACTCCATGCTTATTCTCATTGTAAAGTTGACTGAGGCAAACAGCCATTTTACCGCTGCCGGGGCCCGGGGCTGTGACAATTACAAGTGGTCTGGAAGTCTTGATATAGTCGTTGTGGCCAAATCCTTCATCGGAGGCTATCAGTTCTACATTGGTAGGATAACCCTCAATGATGTAATGATAATAGACAGTGATGCCCATGCGCTCAAGTTTTGCGCGGAATTTGTCGGCACTGATCTGGCCGTTGTAATGGGTTACGCAAACAGAACCTACGTAGAAACCGAGGTTCTCAAATTCCTTGCGCAGACGGATTACGTCCATGTCGTAGGTGATACCAAGGTCGCTGCGCATCTTATTGCGCTCTATGTCGAGCGCACTGATGACAATTACTATCTCAGCCTGATCTTTCAATTTCTGAAACATCCGCAACTTGCTATCCGGTTGGAAACCAGGAAGCACATGACTTGCGTGATAGTCATCAAAAAGTTTACCACCGAGCTCAAGATAGAGCTTATTTCCGAAATGAGCGATTCTTTCCTGAATATGTTCAGACTGAATCTTAAGATACTTGTCGTTGTCGAATCCTTTTACCATAACGGAATGCAAAATTAATATTTTTTTTGCAAATTACACTATATTTTGCAAAAAAAGTACAACCCAGGATGGGGTTGTACTTTAATTTTTTTCTTTGGGAATTAATAAACAGGGCGTCCGTAATAGAAAAGGGTCCAAGCATCGCGGGCATACCCGTTTGGTAGAATCTCGAATGTCACCGGATCAGCACCTTGAAGAACTCTACCGAGATAGTATACATTCCAGGCATCGCGTGCATAACCATAGTCAAGCACTTGGAAGGTAGGAATATTTACGGCATTCATGATGATTCCGTTGAAGATCACGTTGGCAGTTCCTATCACATAAGCAAGACTCGGATTGGGAATCGGTGGAACATAAGGTCTTGGATTACGCGGAGGCACCGGGCGAAGATGTGGAGGCGGCGGGGTCGGACGTGATGGACGATATCCGGCTCCTACACCGGGACGCGGAGCACTATGTATCGGCTTCCCGGGACGATAGTCATTGTGATGACCGTTATTTCCGGGGCGATAATTATTATTCGGTTTTACATTATTTCCAGGGTGCTTGTTGACATTGTGGTTGCCGTTATTGCCGGGACGTTTATTTCCATTATTGCCCGGTTTTGAGCCATTATTGTGATTGCCACTGTTGCCAGGACGGCCATTTCCACGATTCTGCTCAGTTTTGTTGCCGCCACGGTGATTGCCACCCTTATTATGGTCAGCATTTATGTTACCAATTCCTAAAGAGAGGGAGAGAGCCACGATAAGTAAAATTTTCTTCATAACTCAGTCATTTTATAGGTTTGTTTTACTTATTAGAGTCATCAGGTTGCAAAAAGTTTAAATAATATTAGTTAAAAATTATAAATGAAACCCGACCCTCAACATAATGGGAGCCGGATTTCAAAAGGATAAGTTAGTGGGTTATACGTTAGTCTTCTGTTTGAGATTCTGCATAAGCCTTGAGGAGTTTCTCCTGCACATCGCCAGGCACGAGTTCATAACCTGCAAATTGCATTGAGAATGATCCGCGGCCGCCGGTGATGGAACTGAGAGCAGTGCTATAGCTTGCCATCTCCTTAAGAGGCACTTTTGCCTGGAGTTTCTGTATACCATGCTCCGCATCCATACCCATGATGATAGCACGGCGACCCTGAAGCTCGCTCATTACATCACCGAGGTAATCATCCGGAACGAGAACTTCCACATCATAGATAGGCTCAAGGATCTTAGGATTTGCCTCACGGAACGCCTGAGAGAATGCGTTGCGCCCTGCAAGACGGAAAGAAATTTCATTGGAGTCTACAGGGTGCATCTTGCCGTCGTAGATCATCACACGAACGTCGCGAGCGTAGCTGCCTGTAAGAGGACCTTGCTCCATGCGGTCCATAAGACCCTTAACGATAGCAGGGATGAAGCGAGCATCGATAGCACCACCTACGATACAGTTGTAGACGAGAAGTTTGCCACCCCAATCAAGAGGTATTTCTTGCTTGTCGCGGACATTCATCTTGAATTCCTGGCTACCGAACTTGTAGCTGTCCGGCTCAGGCATACCTTCAGTATAAGGTTCGATAATCAAGTGCACTTCACCGAACTGACCGCTACCACCAGACTGCTTCTTGTGGCGATAGTCTGCACGGGCTGCCTTCGTGATAGTCTCACGATAAGGTATCTTCTGCTCCTCGAATACGATAGGAAGTTTATCATTATTCTCTATTCTCCACTTGAGAGTGCGGAGGTGGAATTCACCCTGACCTTTGACGAGAGTTTGCTTAAGTTCTTTGCTCTGCTCTATCACCCATGTTGGATCCTCTTCATGCATACGTGTAAGGATACCTGCGAGTTTTTCTGCATCGCTCTCTGTGACCGGCTTGATGGCACGAGTATATTTAGGAGCAGGATATTTGATGAAATCAAACTTGTATTCGCAACCCTTTTCGTCAAGAGTATTGCCGGTGCGCACATCTTTAAGTTTCACAGCTGCACCTATATCGCCAGCCTCAAGAGCATCTATCGGAGTGCGGATCTGACCACACACGGTAAAGATCTGAGCAAGACGCTCTTTGCCACCACGGTCTACATTCTCAAGGTCAGCTCCTGCCTTAAGAGTACCGCTCATCACCTTGAAGTATGAAACTTCACCAATATGCGGTTCTACAGAAGTCTTGAAGAAGAAAACGCTTAGCGGACCGTTGGCATCAGGCTTTACAGATATTCCGTCAACAGTCTCGGGAGCGGGCATATCATCAACGAAAGGACAAACATTACCAAGGAATTCCATCATGCGGCGCACGCCCATGTCCTTACCTGCGCTGACACAAATAACCGGGAATATTGAACGCTCTACAAGACCTTTTCTGATACCCATACGGAGATCATCCTCGGTAAGCGGTTCGTCACCGAAAAATTTATCCATGAGGCCTTCGTCGTTAGCAGCGGCTGCTTCCACGAGGATTCCGTTGAGTTCTTTTGCTTTTTCCATCTGGTCGGCCGGAATATCGGAGATAGTAGGCACTCCTCCATCAGGACCCCATTCATATTTCTTCATGAGAAGAACGTCGATAATGGCATTGAAGCCAGGACCGGCATTGATAGGATATTGGATAGCGACTACATTATTACCGAAATGCTCACGGAGTTGCTCCATAACATTGTCGTAGTCCACTTTCTCTCCATCCATCTTATTGAGAGCAAAGATTACAGGCTTGTTAAGCTTCGCAGTAGTGCGGACAATATTTTCAGTACCAACTTCAACACCATATTCAGCATCTACAGTGACCACACCTATGTCGGTCACTCCGAGAGCAGTGTAGGCATTCCCTACGAAGTCATCAGCACCCGGACAGTCAATGATGTTGAGTTTCTTATTATTGAATTCTGCGGCAAACACTGTGGAAAAAACTGAATAGCCGTATTCTTTTTCTACCGGGAAGTAATCGGAAACAGTGTTGCCGCCGGCGACAGTGCCGCGACGTTTGATCACACCACACTCATAAAGCATAGACTCAGCAAGGGTGGTCTTGCCTGACCCCTTGGAACCAAGGAGCGCTATGTTCTTGATTTCATTAGTTTTGTAGACCTTCATGGATAAAAATTTTATAGGTTTCTGTGTGGAGAAGAGGTCACAAATACGACTCTTTCGCATTTGCGGTCGCAATTTAGCAATAATTTTGGAATAATGAGCAATTTTTTGATATGTTGTAAAACATATTTATAAAATAAATGACATCCCGGCTATAGAAAGCCAGGATGCCATTAATTATAACACTCTATAGAGGAATTATTTTAGAGCCAACGTACGTAAGCGAAGTCCA
Organism: uncultured Sangeribacter sp.; assembly: GCA_964503095.1. GTDB lineage: Bacteria > Bacteroidota > Bacteroidia > Bacteroidales > Muribaculaceae > Lepagella. The sequence goes on along the minus strand of CAZCZX010000084.1, from coordinate 4,228 downwards.
TGCGGTGTGGGAGCATTGGATTCTTAGGATACATACGGAGTGCGTAGCGATATGTTGCTGCATCAGTGAGTTTCTCGTCGAGCTCATAGTTTACGATTGATCCGTTTTGAGCTACGATCTTAAGCTGCTTGGTGCCAGCGAAGTCAGAAACGCCGTCGTGCTCCTTATAGCTTACGAGCTCTACTCCTATTGAGTCACCAAGACCCTTGGTGTCGAGAGTGCACTTCACGCAGAAATCACTGCCTGTGTGATAAGTATTGTTGATGCTCTCATTGTAGTCTACAGCAAGCACCTCAATCTGATCCCACTTAGAAGCCACAGTTTCTTTCCAAGCCACTATCTCACGTGCCTTAGCAAAGTCGTGTGCCTTAAGTTCTGCCGCACGCTTAGCCTCCGGCTCGTAGAAACGAGAGATGTAGTCGTCAAGCTGACGCTTCATAGTGAAGTGAGGAGCAATGTTTCCGATTGAGCGCTTGATATACTGTATCCATTCCGGAGAATACCCCTTGTAGTTCTTATCATAATATAGAGGGATAATCTCATTTTCAAGCATAGAATAGATAGTGGCAGCATCAAGTTTATCCTGCTGAGACTGATCAGTAAACGTACGCTTCTCAGTGAGCGCCCAACCAGCCTGCTCGTCAAACTTATAGCCTTCATACCACCAACCGTCGAGCACTGAGAAGTTGAGCACACCGTTCATCTCAGCTTTCTCTCCGGATGTACCGGAAGCCTCGAGTGGACGAGTCGGGAAGTTAAGCCAAACGTCTACACCTGTCACAAGGCGTTTTGCAACAATCATGTTATAGTCTTCAAGGAAGATGATCTTACCGAGGAACTGCGGCATGCGGCTTATCTCCATGATATGCTTGATCAAGCCTTGGCCGGCACCGTCAGCAGGGTGAGCCTTACCGGAGAAGATGAACTGTACGGGACGATCCTTGTCGTTTACAATCTTAGCAAGACGGTCAAGGTCGTTGAAGAGAAGGTGAGCACGCTTGTAAGTAGCGAATCGACGTGCAAATCCAAAGATAAGAGCGTTAGGATTGATCTTATCCATAATCTGCATTACTGCTGATGGGTCACCCTGATTGCGAAGCCACTTCTCACGGAAGTCTTTACGAACGAAGTTGATAAACTTGTTCTTAAGAGTCATACGCATGTTCCAGATTTCATCATCTCCAACCTTGAAGATACCCTTCCATGCTTCAGGATTACTCTGATCTTCAAACACTTTTGGACCAAGTTTCTCTGCATAGAATTCCTTCCATTCTGATGCAGCCCAAGTCGGCATGTGAACGCCGTTGGTGACGTAGCCTACATGGCTTTCAGCGGGGTCGTAGCCCTTCCAAACACCGGCAAACATCTTCTTGGAAACTTCACCGTGGAGCCAGCTTACACCGTTTGCTTCCTGGCAAGTGTTGAGTGCGAAAACACTCATAGAGAATTTCTCATTGCTATCCGGATTCTCACGACCCATATTCATGAGGTCTTGCCATGAGATGCCAAGTTTTGCAGGATATTCACCCATATATTTGCCGAAAAGGCCTTCATCGAAATAGTCGTGGCCTGCAGGCACCGGAGTGTGGACAGTGTAAAGTGAGCTTGCGCGCACCACTTCAAGAGCCACGTTGAATGGGAGATGATCATTCTGCACATATTCCACAAGACGCTGGAGGTTGAGAAGAGCAGCATGACCCTCATTAGCATGATAGATATCAGTGTGGATACCAAGTTTATTGAGCATATACATACCACCGATACCGAGCAAATATTCCTGCTTGATACGGTTTTCCCAGTCGCCGCCATAGAGTTTGTGAGTGATAGGGCGGTCAAACTCAGAGTTCATGTCAAAGTCGGTATCGAGAAGATAAAGCTTCATGCGGCCTACATTGACACGCCAAACGTGGCAGTAGATGATGCGTCCCGGGTAAGGAACTTCAAGAATCATAGGCTGGCCATCTTCGCCAAGCACTGCCTCAATTGGGAGCTGGTCGAAGTTCTGTGGCTCATAGTTAGCTATCTGCTGGCCATCAATGCTGAGGCTCTGCTGGAAATAACCGTAGCGATAAAGGAAACCAACAGCGGTCATATTGATGCGGGAATCAGAAGCCTGCTTGATATAGTCGCCGGCAAGAACACCGAGGCCACCTGAATAAATCTTGAGGCAAGAGCAAAGACCATATTCCATAGAGAAATAAGAAACGGAAGGAAGGTCGTTGCGCATTGGCTGCTTCATGTAGTCTTGGAAAGATTTGTAGACTTTCTCTATGCGGTCCATCCAAAGCTTATCATTCTGTATTTCTTGGAATCTTTCGTAGCTAAGCTGTTGGAGGAGCATCACCGGGTTTTCACCTGTGCTGCGCCATAGGTCATGGTCAAGGTCGCGGAAGAGGTTCTTGCCCTCGCTGTTCCAAACCCACCAAAGGTTTTTAGAGAGTTCCTCAAGCGGACGAAGCTTCTTGGGGAGAGAATTAGATACCACCATATTGTGCCACTGGGGCTGGTTGGTGTTGCTTACTTGAAGTTTCATATCTTACTTATTTTAGATTTTTTCTTATATATTTTACTTCTCAGGACCTTGGATATTTCAAAGTCACTGAAATCATTTATTTTTCATTCTTTTGTTGCGATTCTGCTCTGCTACTTGGAAAGCCTCATCATATTTTGAGATGAAGAGTTTCCAGTCGGCGAGTGCCGCAGTAGTGGAAGCAGCCTTAGAGCAAACCTCAACTGTCTTTTTGTCAGCGCCGGAGAAGGCCTCAAGAGTATGGGCTATCGCCTTTACAGTGTCCCAATAACTATTGTCATTGCGAGGAGCCACCACTACCCCGGTTTTCTTAAGCGACTCAAGGTGAGCATCACTCTTTTCTCCTGCTACATCAGATTCCACCCATTGACCGAAACCGGACTTGTCTGTAGTCACGGTAGGAACTCCGAAAGCGATGCTTTCGAGAGGAGTATATCCCCATGGTTCATAATATGAGGCAAACACTGTGATGTCGAGAGCCGGAAGAATGTCGTAGTAAGAGATATTCACTATGCCGTCTGCCCCATCGAGATAACAGGGAATGAAAATTGTTTTCACCTGTCCGTTTCCTGCAAGCTGACTGTCCCGTTGCAGTTGACCGATACGGCAGCAAGCCTGATCTGAATCCTCATTATTGAGGCGGTGGGTCAGATAGTCGGGAGAAACTTTAAGATCTCCGTTTTGATAGAGGTCGATGAGGAGTTCTCCATTTGGCTCACTCACCCAAGCCGGAACGAGCACCAATGCGAGGATGTCTCGACGTGAAGAGGCTCCTGTGCGTGAAAGTTCTGCCATGGAGTCAAGGAACACGTCGATACCCTTGTTGCGGTATTCGTTTCTTCCTGATGTAGCAATTATTAGGGTTTCATCACTCCATTTCCTACCTGTCATTTTCTCTGCAATTTCGAGCAAACGTTTTCTACCAGCATTACGGAGCATGGTATATTGACGTTTTGATGGGACGAAATCCGGTTCAAAACCGTTTGGAGTCACCACCTCAGGTCGTTTGTCAAGAAGTTGTGCGCATTCGTCGGCAGTCAATGTACTGACAGCAGTGAAACAGTCGGCATTGATGGCTGCTGCTTTCTCCACGGAGTGTTTTGCCTCCATGTTTAGTTCGCGAGCCATTTGGTCGCCATTGTATCCGCTGAAATATTCGTAAAGATTCTTGCCGTTTCCGCAAATGGAGCGTCCGATTGATGTTGCGTGAGTAGTGAATAGGCTTGCTGCCTCCGGCATGATTTTGCGAAGCCAGAGAAGGCCCATTCCTGTGGTCCACTCATTGAAATGAGCAAGTACGTCTTTGTCATTGGCTCCAAGATGCTTAGCAAGCGCTTGCATCGTAATGGCTGCAGCCACTCCGAAGGCACAGCCTTCCGGGTAGTCGCCATAGCAATGGAGCGAATCCACTCCAAACATCTGCCACATTTCTCCATATATATCGTTGAGAACGGGATAAACGCCATCAAACTTTATGAGAACTACAATGGGCGTACCTGGCACATTCCAACGACCTGCGCGGAGAGTTATGCCATAAGGGAGCTCAAGTTTTGCAGCATTCTTGAGAAGTGTCTTAGATTCTTTAAAATATGGAGATGGGGTGTCATCAGTCCAGACATCGGGACCGATGAATATGAGATTATCGCCAAATTGCTCTTTAAGCACTCGCGCTTTTGTGGACAGAACGGTATAGATACC
>CAZCZX010000083.1:0-11499 GCA_964503095.1 uncultured Sangeribacter sp. | reverse complement strand
AGACGGGCAACGTGGGCATGGTGCCGTTCCTGTTCCAGGGGCAGTACTACGACCGCGAGACCGGACTGGCGTACAACCGCTTCCGCTACTACGACCCAAGTACGGGCGCGTACATATCCCAGGACCCGATCGGTCTGGCTGGCGGAATTCTTAACCTCTACGGGTATGTTACCGATACTAATAGCTGGACCGATGTACTTGGTTTGGCCGGAACAGGAGGAGCATACATGTTTGGATTTGAAAGTGGAGAAATGTATATTGGTAAAGGAGAAGTGGACAGAATGCATAAATCCATAAATGATCGAAAAAAAGAAGTATCAAATCCTCGTTTGAAAGGAGCTGCTCATGTGAGCACACATGGTAATAATGAATTAGGCAAAATGGTGGAATATAAAACAATGAAAAATGCAGGATTTGAGCGAAGTAATATTCCTCCTAATTATTTAAACACTTACCTAAGTGGGGAAACATCATGGAATGCTCATCCAGCATTACAAGCTGAGGCAACTTTATTAGCAGAAAAACTACAAGCTGACTATAATGCAGATGTCGAAAGAAGGAGAAACTTATATCAAAAATAGAAAACAGATGAAAAAATATATCATAGATTTAACAGATACCGCTTCTTTTAAGGGTATTACAATATGGTATCCGTATCTGAAGGAAGGACTGGAATATGCTAAAGAAAATAAAATCTCACAAGTACAAATAAGAAGTGAGGAAGATCTTAAACGTAAGTGTAATTTTGATATATTGGCGCAATATGATTTTATTCAAACTTTACATTGGTTAGTACCCTTACATAAACAATCTAATATAGAAGGATTGTACTGTCTAAAAAGATTAGAAGATTTTAGATGGGTTTCATTTTGTGACATACCTCTAGATTTCACAAAACTTACAACTTTAAAAAATTTACGACCAGCTATACACATACCATGTTTGGTTGGGAGAAACTTGAAAATCTTAATTTTTTATTCTTGTCAAAAGTAGATACTAATGACTTATCTTTTTTAAAAGAGAATGTAAACTTAGAATATTTGAGATTGTTGAGAGGGCGGTTTAACAGTATTCATGGAATAGATAACTGTGTTAAGTTACGTACACTTTTTTTACAATCTTGTAAGTATGTAGATACTTTGGAACCGACTATTTACAACCTAAACTTAGAAAGATTAAATATTGAAAGGTGTCCCAAAATAGTATTAAATGAGCGAATTAGAAGTGTTGTAAAAAATATTGCAAAATTATAATTCCCTTATTTAGGATATTTTGAATTCCTGTTTATCCGTTAAGCATTTCATTATGGATAAAAAATCATCAAAGACCTCAAAATCCAACTACTCATCTCTTGTTCATCCATACCCACCGGTGATGGAGACTGCAAAATATATCAGTGATGAAATAAAAAAGAATATAAAATCAATATTTGTAAAAGAATTAATATCACTGATTTCAGGCTACAATCAAGTTCAAAATGTTCAGAAACAGGCCATTGATAAGATGACACTTATTGGAAAGGCTCTTATTATGTCATGCCCAACATATAGTCCTGTTGCCAATAAAATCACGGACAAAGTTAGTGGGAGAATAAAAGCTTATTCTAAATGGAAAGGATTGGTAAGTAAAAATGGGAAATGGGATCATAAAAATGAAATATTGCGACTTCAAAAAACTTTGGAATGGGCATGCGATAGCACGACAGAATTGAAGTTTATGTACGATATATGGTCGAATATACATTATGGTTTTGTCGGTAGGTATGTGGGCTTCACTGAATTTGAGTTGATTAATGGAGCTGGATACGCACAAGTCAGAGACAATAACCACTCAACAGGACAATGGTTAAAACAATATGCAAAAAATAGATTTGTTAACTTTGGCGATGCTGATATATTAGGTGGATTTGATGATGCTGAAGATACTTAGGCAATAAAAATTGGATTTAGTCTGTTCAACAAGTTCGGACGCGCTCCCGAACTAATGCAGCCCCAGGATATTATCAATGAAATAATGCTATTTTACCATAATAATAAACCATTACACGTTGAAAAATGCGAGTGTCATTAATTTTACTTAGCTTATTAGTGATGATAAGCGGATGTACCGCTCCCAATCTCCCACCAACTGATGAGGAGATGATTCAGCACTTTTATAATAAGCATTTAGCGTTTGAAGAAATATATGCTATTATATCTTTATGTCCTGATAACTCGTACTATCCGCCGTATGATGTGGACGATACAATATGTCTGAAGGGAATTCCTTCTGCTATTCAGGCAAAACTAGATTCCCTTTTATCGGAGATTCGCTGTGAGCGTATTTTCTATGGTCGTCAGACTTGTCAAAAATTGGTTGACACTATAGTTATGGAAGTAAGTATTCCGTTCTTCGCTTCGGGTTACTCGATTGGAGGATTAACAAAAAATTTTGCATATAGAGCTCCAATAATTAGGGATTATTATAAAATGACAGATAGTATAGAATTGAATGAAGTTTATTGCAAGAACTACAAAGATACCATTCTATATAAGCCTATTATCGGCAATTGGTATATCAATTTGATATATGATAATTGACAAGTCAGTAAAATGAATATGAAAGAAAAATTCACATGGATTCCGATGTATAAGGAATTGTCAGATTGGCTTGAAAGGAACCAATGTGAGCAAGAAGACCTTATAGATATATTGAAAGGCATAGGAATTACCGGCGTCAAAGACAGGGCCGAGGGTGCTAAGTATGAAGACCTTACTGAGCTAGATCCGTTCACATTCCTATCATATCTCAATAAGTTTCATTCTGATATAACCCGAGTCGATTTACTCAGGAAGTTGCGAAAAGAGCTACAGCTACAGTGTCAGGAACCTGAAGATGTGTCCGGGATTCCAACGACTCATCCTATGAAGGTTCATCTATTTCCGTCTAAATTGGAAAGACGAAAAGATATTGAGATATTATGGAAGCTGTTTATACAGGTAAAGAATGGCAACGTAGACGAAAGTCTTTTCCAGAGCGTGCTGAGAATCAAAAGCGTTGGAAAAGGCAAACTGAGTATCGTACTATTCTATGTGAATCCCGATAAGTTCGTACCATTGGATTCGAACACAGTAGCCTATCTGAGGAGGAAGAAGCTAAAGTACACTTATGACAGCTTTCATTCTTATGTAGAGTTGTCAAAGCAGGTTGTCGATGATCTAAACAAGAAACCTTGGGAAATATCTTATGCTGCGTATAATGAGACTCCTGAAAGTGAATCAAAAGAGATACGCAACTTAAAAGATTTGTTTAATAATCTCGAACATAATTTAGAAAGCGATGACTCTTACTGCTACTATTATAGAGGGCATTCCGATAAGGAATATTCTTTAATTCCATCTATTTATAGGAAGAAAGAACTTATAACGAACGAAAATAGGATTTTCAAAGATATCATTGCCCAAAATCCATCTGATTTCAAAGGTTGCGCTTCAACATTTGAAAAGCTTGTGAAGATGCAGCACTATTCCGTTCCTACCCGTTTGCTGGATATTACAACTAACCCATTGGTCGCTCTATATTTTGCGTGTCTGGATGATGAGAAAGACGGGAAACTGTTTCGCTTTGAGATTAAGACCTCTGAAATAAAATACTATGACAGCGATGCGGTCAGCGTTGTATCAAACATAGCGAAGAGACCAGTTGATTTCAGTATTGAGGATATCCGAGATGAGGATTGTGATACTTTCAATGATTCTGCAGAGATTGCATATCTTCTTCATGAGATAAAGGCGGAGAAACCACATTTCCAGAACGGAATTGATTCAAAAGATATTGAAAGGGTCTTTTGTGTAAAGCCGCTGATGGATAATCCACGTATAATCCGGCAATCAGGTGCTTTCTTCCTTTTTGGAATTGATGGCGAAAAAGAGCAACCTGCAGCTCTTAAATATAGTTATAAAACATATCTCATTCGTAAAGACAATAAGAAAAAGATTCGTAAACAATTAGAAGCCCTTGGAATAGATGAAGGAACTCTATTCCCGGAAATCGAACATGTCGCTGAACAAGTTAAAAGCAAATATAATATATGTTAAAATAGATAACAACAAGACAGTAAATGTTAAAATAATTACCTTGTAGGTTAATTTTTTGTTAATAATCGAAAAATAAAAACACGAAAACATTTTGTAATTTGAGAAAAAAGGTTATCTTTGCACCCAAATTAAAGAATGATGTTGTATTTCCTTCTTTTTCTCCAATGATAGAACATCGTATCTATATCGGAATAGGGGGATTCTGAACATTATTTCGGAAATTCCTCTTTTTTATGTCTTTGGGCATGAGAGAGTATGAGAGAGTATTAATAATTATTAACAAAGAAATGAAAGACTATGGCATTCAGAGCCTCATTAGAACTCAACGGTAAGGAATTTGATGTCCTCTACTCAAACTATGAGTTCAGCCGAAATACTGACCCGAAGGGGATGCCCTCTTCGAGTGTTCTTGGCGGTCGCGTAAAAGCAACAATCGAATCTACAGAAGACACTTCCGTTATCGAAGCAATGTTAAACAGCCCGTTTAAGCCGGTGGAAGGCAAGATCATCTACAAAAAGACGGAAGAAGATGCCAAGATGAAGGAAATTGAGTTCAAGAATGCCTACATTGTTCACTACTCGGAAACTCTTGATGCCAATAATGAGGTTCCAATGACCATCACAGTGACATTCTCTGCAGAAGAGATAACTGTGGGCACAGCGGCTCTTGACAATCGTTGGCCAAAGAAGTAGCAACAATAACCGTTTCGGACATTGACAGAATATAAAATGCGGATGCAATCTATTTAATAGATAATTAACCGTTTTAATTAAGACAAAATAAGTATACTTTATCTGGCATTAGGTGATTATGCCTATTGTATATATGTTGTTTTTCTGTCTAGTCATACGACAGGAATTGTTGTGTACATATGTCACCATTAGAGGTACTGATTATAAAAGGCGTTTATTCTCTATAAAAAAGATTATGCCTCATATCATTTCTTCACAACCATAAGAAAATCTATATGGATAAAGATATTAGACAAGTACTACATAATTCAATCATTCCCATTGTGCTTACCGCTGTATGGGGTATTGGAGGTCTTCTCTCTCTTGATAGTTGTTTCCTATCGAATTGGAGACAAGACGAGATACTATTTAATATAGGTCTTGTCGGAAGTATTTTTATGATTGAATTAATTTTTTTCTTCTTGGACTTAAGCATTTCAAATAGTGACGCTTCATTCACAAATAGAGTTGTGCTGTTATCTACGGGCATTTTTATATGTGTTATGATCTGTATATATTCAGTGATTGGTCATATTAATAGAGAATGTGAAAGCAACAAAATTGGTCTTTTTATATTTATTATTTCTCTATGTTGGATAAAATTGCAATGTCTGAAATTACAAAGCAATCCTTCTGGATACTTCAAGACTAAAGAACAAATTAGTCCTGTAAATGGTTAGAATTAAAGAAAACTCAATGAATTATGATAATAAATTTTTCTACAATTGCACTCATTCTTTTATCATCTTTTGTGGTGATTGTATTTCTCTCATTAGTCTATTACTTTATAAAGTATCGCAAGGAGAAAATGGAATACCCATTAGTATGTGCAGGGACTGAGTATTTAGGCGACAATAGTTCTAAACAACTTAAGAAAGATAGGATAAAAAAGTCAATTTATTCTCATACATTTATGGATAAATCGGGCAAACCAATAAAAACAAGCGAATATTTGGCTTTCGTTGTAAAAGGGTGGTCAATGATGCTTGCTGACATACTTAATGGAGATTTAATACTCTGCAAAAAAGGTTTTAATCCTGACACCATTTTAAATAATCGAATACTTCCTGGTATTTATGTTATTAGATGTAAGAAGAAACCAGAACAGAATATCAATTATAAATTACGCCGTGGTTGGTGCATAATTAGAGTACTTTCAAGTCATAAAAATAATGAACAGGATTACTTTACACAAGTTCTCGAGACTATTATGTCTTCGGAATCCTTTGCAAATCTAAGAACTCGTGCAACAGAATCTATGGTAGTTATGCCTACAAATGAAGAATTGATACGAGACTTCTTTGATAATCGTTTAACTAAATATAAGGAGGACTATTTGTCTGATGAGCAATATCTCCCCGAGCATGATTCAATATTAATCTCTACAACATTGCACACAGATGAAAATACTATAAAGTTCTCAATACATCCGGTTTCAAGCATAGTTGGAAAGATGGATTTATGCTACAGAATGTCCGAACAGACCGAATACGCCGCTTAACGATAACCATTAGAACACATGGGGATTCAGTTTCTGACCTCCCATGTGTTCATAATATAACGTGAGTTCGACCTAAGAATTATGCGATAAGTCTTCTTGACTTTCGTGACCATATGTATGTCATCCACGAACAGGCTCTCAAATAGGCTCTGACTGATGTAACCCCGATTAGCAAAGAGTTTTACGAAAAGCCTCTCAATGAAATGCTTATCTTTCAGTGGTACCCGGTCGTCCTCGTTGCCCGGTGTAAACATAAAGTAGAGAATCTCGCCTCTATCGTTGATGACAAGATGTGGTTTGAACCCATAGAACCAGCCCATCGTGTACTATCCCTTTGCCGCTCAGCCTTTATCGTCCTGTGCATGTGCATACGCTTGATGTGGCACGACACAAGCGGCATGGAGTCGATGATGGAGATGCCCGTGCATTTGACGATGAAGAAATTACGCACGGTTCTGATGAGAAATAATTTGGACACGAAAATCAATTTATGCGAGGTGAACGTACTGTATATAGAATGGCGTTCGAAGGACTAAAAACTTAGGTGTCAACTCAGTTGTACAAGTTACAACTTGGAATTCCTAATAGTAGATTGGGAGCTTATAAGAGAGTAATGTGAACCTGGATTTGAGGATATACGAACAAAATAACGGTAATATGACAAAAAGAGAAAAAGCATTAGCAATCGTTGATAATTATAGTGTATATCATGCCGGCACAGCTGTAACAGTCGGTGCGATAGGTGGTCAATTTGGTGCTGACACTGTAGCACTGACAGGGTTGACGGTCATGATGATTGAAGAGATATGCAACGTGTATGGTATTCGTGATCGGAAGGCAAAAAATATACATATAGCCAGTGCCATAGCCCGGCTTACATATAAGGGCACCGTGATTGCAAAAACAATATTGAATTGGGTTCCTTTGGGTTGTTTTGCCAATGGTGCTACCACCTATTTTCTAACAAGAAGTGCAGGTCTGAAGTGTATTGAGGAGATAGAGAAAAGCAAAATGAATGTTAAAGACCAACTGATTCAAAGCGTAAAGGATACAGCTGTTGTATTGATTAAAAGTGAATTGGGCGATGGCATCGAACATATTTCCGATCAGCTTTCTGAAAATGTTGTGGATAACGTAAAAGAGATTTTCCAATGTGATGTTTCTCAGGATTTGGGATTAGATCGTATGGTAAATTACCTTGATAAATTGCCAACTGAGGCTATGGTCGGCATCGACAAAGCAATCGGTGTGGCATTGCGGGAATCTGTTGCCGAATGTCTAAAAGGTGATGCAAAAAGAATAGATACATCTGAGATCCTACGAAAGACTATTCTAAGTTCATTGACTGCAATGATTGATGAGCACACGAAAATGTCCGAAGCAGAAATTCAATTCAGAATAATGGCAAATGATGAACATTACAAAACTTTTGAATCATTCTTGCATAACACTGCTGAACATTTTGACAAAATAGAGAAAGAACGTGGTATATATGAAGCCATTAAATATTGTATTTCTGGTATTTCAGATGGTTGTAAAGTCTATTTTGGATTAACATCCCAGAATATGCTTGACAGCATCCTTGACAATCCTTACGACAAAGCTATAGAAAGCGTATATCACCATTATCTTCCATGTATTTGCGATTGTGATAGTTATGATTCAATTTGGGCGAAATCATCTATCATTTATCAGGAACTGGTAATGATTAATTTTAAATATAATGTTCCGAATGTTTGCTTTGATAGAGTAGATGATAAATTAATTTATATGGTTGCCGGAAGAATTAAGGAGAACACAGAGTTGCTCAGAAATAAATCCACACAATCTGTAGCATATGATATCTCGCAATTTATCAGAAAAAATGCGAAGTATCTGAATTCCCATATGTCTATCCCAATTATCGGTCTTGATGAAAATTTGTGGAGAAGAGAATATGAACGTCTCTATAAAAGTAATATTGTCTTTTGGACAGGAATCATAAAAAATAGCAGAACGGAACGAAGCACATGGTCAGATTGTGTAATGCTATATATCAGATTGTTGCGATTAGACCAACTTCATAGAGGGCATTTTGAACAGATATCAAAAGATGACAATCTTATATATAATATCGCTGAGATTGTAAAACCTGAAGTACCGATGTTGGCCAAATATACGGTAGAACAAATTGCTTATTTTATAGCAGAGACCTACGATAGATACATGGTTTCGTTATAATCCAACGATTTGCAACCTCATCCCATATGAATACTTCTCAACGTGTTATAAAACACCATGTGGATCCATCTCCGCATGGGAACGAGCATTCTTGTGATTATATTCACAACATGCATCTTGCTGCAAGCCTTTGATTCGAGCAACTATGGACTGTAAAATGTAACAAAGTATCTCACGTTAATATAGAAATAAATAATTGGGTAAATGGTTTTGATATATATTTCTATGTGCAATTTTTAATCTAAACTGTGTTAAAACGTCAAAAGTAATGGTTTTTAAATAATAATACTAAATTTTATTTGGATTTTTGCTTAGATTTTTATATATTTGCAAAATATAATATCTTCCTCCTCTTTTGAAAGCGGTTGAGCGCTGCTTTAATCATGACGAAAGTCTTGATTTGATTACTAAACCAGAGTAAATATGGCAGCCCTAAGAGCAACCGTGCGCTTGTATGGCAAGGAGATTGACGTAATATCCTCGCACATTGAGTTTAACCGCAAGACAGACAGTAAAGGAAGACCAGTTACAGATGTCATGGGTGGACGTGTCACTGTAACCATTGAAACCAGCAGGGAAACCACTATCCTTGAGTCAATGATAAATGGTCCGAACAAACCTGTAAGTGGAAAGATTATCTATTATAGCACCATTGACAATTCTGCTTTCAGAGTCATAGAGTTTCGCTATGCTTATATCGTATATAAAGAGATTTTCAATGTCGACAAGAAGCGTCAGATGTACTCCACGATAACATTTTCTGCTGATATTATAATGATTGGTGATGCGTTTCTAAGTAACAAATGGTAGCGTGAAGGATTACATCAACATCATCTGTTTTGGACCTCTGACTTGAACGCAGGAGATGGTTTGATTTCTTTAATCTTGTGAGCCGGAATAATTATCGTCTTATCTTGAGCGATTCTTCTGGCTATTTTCTATGCGAGTTTTGGGATTATCTTGAATAATTACAATGTTTAACCTTTGATAATACATACTTTAAGGCGTGACTAATCATTGTCATGTAACAGTTGCTGGAAAGACTCTTTTCTGACGTTAAGTATGTATTCCAACAAGATACTAGGATTGCAGTGCTTACCTTTATATTTCAAGGTAAGGTGCAAATGTGGACCAGTTGAGTGGCCGGTATTTCCACTGATACCAATCACCTCTCCGGGATGTACCATGCTCCCTTTACTGACCAACTGGCGTGACAGATGACAATAGCTAACTGTGAAGTCTCCATATTGGATAGTGATGTATTTCCCTGCCCGATGATTTGTTGCCACTTTGATCACAACGCCATACAACATATTGTATACTTTCTCATATCTTGCCCGCAGATCAAGGCCGGAGTGCCAAGAGTTCTTACCAGAGAAAGGCTCTTTTCTAGTACCGTAAGCAGAAGTCACTACTACATGGTCAAGAGGCAGTGCTACACTAAGATATTGCTTTATACATTTCTTATAAGATAAGGAGTCTGAAGAACTTGTGGCTTTACTAATGGTATCCTCTGAGACTGTTGGAACTACATGAGACCTATCGGTATGTATAGCAACGACCTTCCCTGTTTCGGGAGGGTCGTTTTGTGTAACAACAGAATCGGAGTATATCCTCTTGATGTCATGATGTGACGTAAGAGTATTGAATTGTGCCGGAGCAATTTGGACGCAGAATATTGAAGAAATTAATAGCAGTAATGATTTCATTCAGCAAAAGTAATTCAATAGCCAAGAAGTCGATGAGGGCAAAAGCGTAAAACTACTGAACTTTAACTTTTGAAAAGGAATCGGACATAAAAGACTGACAAATGGGCATACACACTCAATACCATTCCTTAAAAGCTCATAATGTCCGAAAGGATGTCCTATTTTCTACTCTAATATTAAATAAGCCCAAAATAAGAATGAAAAGCGGATGATAATTACAGACAATGGATGATGGTATAATAAATTTGAGGTCGATTAACAACCAATCGGAAAAATATATGAACAGGACACATTTTAAAGACGAGGAGATACCTTATCATATCCTTGAAAGATTCGGTCTGAGCAGAGAGATGATCGGCGACTTGCCGATGTCCATTCTCAATCTGATGCTTACAGGTCGCAAGACACCGATGCTGCCAATAGAGATGAAATGCGAGGATGGGAGCATTATACAGAGCCGTACACGCATAGCCCTTATCCGCAGGAGCGACGGCACAGCGGATGTGCTATTCTATCCCAAGCCGACGGAGAGCCGACTTGCCATGTTCAGCGAAGCTGAGCAGCAGAGACTGCGCAGTGGAAAGCCAATCATGGGACAGATGGTAACCAATGAGGGTAAGGAGATGCCCGGTTTCCATCAACTAGACGACACTAACGGTCAGATACTCTCGGTTCCAAGTCCGGTTATAGGTCGCAACCTACAACACCTGTCGGACACGCTGCATCTGAGCAATGCTGAGCTGATATGCCTCCGCAACGGCGAGAGGCTGACGGTAGCCGACGATGATGACCTGTTGACGATTGGCATCGACCTTAACGAGCCAACCGGCGTGCGTATCGTCGCCGGAGATAGTCGCCAGTGGGATGAAAGGAAGAAACAGGCGGTTGAGAAATACAACTTCGGCTGTTTCGGCTGCTGGGTTATGGATGACGCCGGCAATCTGGACTATGTTCAGGAAGAGGACTACAGCGAGGAACTGTGGGAAGAGATGAAAAAGAGCGGCGCACGCCACGCGCAGACACAAAAAATGTAAGAACCATGTCACAAGAGAGCTATTACCCTGAAGAGACACTGATAGAGAAAGTCCAGAGCGGCGAGTACGGCTGGCTCGAATATGTGATGCACAGCTCCCGTGAATGGAAACAGGAATATGAAAAATATTGCCGACTGCGCGATTTGCCCATGAATGACCAGAACGCATGGAGGTTCATCGAGATGAAACAGGCAGAGATGGAGGAAGCCATCTCCGGAGGCAATCTA
>CAZCZX010000082.1:0-11546 GCA_964503095.1 uncultured Sangeribacter sp. | reverse complement strand
CGATTTTTTATAGTCTCGGCAACAAAATTTATAGTCATAGCGGGAAAATGACCCTAATTTTGCAGCAGAAAACTTTTACTAAAACCCAATAACATGAAAAAAAGGAATCTCCCGGGACTCTATGTGCAAAACAAGGGCTACTAAACTCAACCCTATATAGCAAATTATAATCTTGAAACCTTGTATAATATTACCCCCAGCTTTCACTTATGAAAACTGGGGGGGAATTATGTCTTATCGGTTTTTCACGTCATGCTAAAAGCAAAACATGAATCATTTATTCAGGTTTTCGAGGAAGTTGACTTCTACTATGCGAAGTTCTCCTCCCGTTTTGTCGCCATCCTTGGCTTTAAAGAGGTCGAGTTCTCCGGCTGCAGGCTCCACAACCTCTACAATCTGTCCGAATGCATCGCTGTCGGCTGTCGCACCTTTAAGTTTAATGGTGATGTCACGAGTCCTAACGGGTCGGGTATTCAGGTGGACATAACCCAGCGAACGGTCGGTATCTCCACTCCATATCATCTCGTCTCCTGCAAAAATTTCAAGGGGATATGAACGCTGACGCCATCCTGTCAACTTGATATTGATCTCATCTATCTCTGCAGCGCGTTCCAATTCATACTTGATCCAGGCAGTCTCAAGTCGGCCATCGTTGCGCCATTCGCTCAACTCATTGTCATCCCAACTATTGCCGACAGATTCCTGATTCACCCCTGCCGTTGCAGATTTGACGCGAACATCGATTTTCTTGTCATAATATGAGGGAGTAGATGGCGTAGCACCACGATCGTAACGAGGTTTCAAAGCTTGTGCAGGGAAATGCTTGCTTAGTCCATTTTTCACCTCAACAGGTATCGTGGTGAATTCTACAGACTCTTCTCCTAATCCATCAGCCTTAGCTGTGACCTTGACATTTCCAGACTCAGGAGTGGAGCGCACAAGCACTCGCGTAATGCCACATTCCACCGGGAGCGAGGTTGCAAAAGCATAATTATCATCTCCTTGTGCGATACCGCCACGCCATTCAGCAGGCCCAGAGAGGGAGAAGTCGATCATGTCATTGGCAAGAGGGCAACGCTGTCCATTCTCATCCACTACTTCCACCTGGAGGATTGCAATATCAGCACCATCTGCATATGTGCCTTCAGGACCCTGCATAAGAGTAAGTTTCAGATTCTTCGGATCCCCAGCTGTGGTATGAGCGAAACGGCTTGTTTCCTTCCCATTCTTATCGTAAGCCACAGCCTCGATCTTTCCGGGTTCCCACTGAATACTGTCGAAAGTGAAAAGGAATTCATATTCACGTTTTGGAGCATTCTGAACTTTTCCATTGACGAAGAGTGCCACGCTATCACCGGTAGACACCACATACACTGGCTTGACAACCTCAGGAGCATAATTCCAATGACCGATGATATAGGTATCGTCACCTTCTACGTCAACCCATCCATCCCACATCACCTTATGTGCATAGTATGCATCTTTCGGAATACGCAGAGGGTCCACTACGCCGCTCCGACGATAGTTTTCCGCTCCACGGCAATGAGTCTGAGTATCGGAGAAAATAATCTTAGCGCCACCTGAGTTGACACGACGTCCCATACCAGGCCGCTCACGATAGAAATCATACCAGCGGCGCACCATCTCCACTGCAAGTTGGTCTTGATTCTGATTGTAGGCAGATGCATCGGCATTGCGATAGAGAGGACCGTCGCCATGCTTATGATATGGGTAGCTCCAGTCATCCCAATACTTGCGAAGGCCCTCATCACGGCAATATTCTGTCTGCACCATAGGATGATGCTCACTCAGGTTGACATAGAGCATCTCACCGCCATACTCAGCCTCGCGGATGTCAAGCATTTCACGTGAACCTATCGCACGTCCACCATAAGGGTCATATTGGTCGCGTATCTCGCGCATCTCAAGCATATGGTCGCGAGAGATGGATTCGTTGCCACTTTCGTAGAAGATTACACTTGGATGATTACGGAAATATATGATCATGTCGCGCATAAGTTCCTTGCGCTGACCCCAACGGCGGTCGTCGACATCTTTCTCGGAGTCCCCTGCCGGAAGCATCTGCATCACGCCCACACGGTCGCATGATTCTGCATCCTGTTTCCAAGCGGTAACATGCATCCAGCGGAAGAAATTGGCGTTATGATCAATCAGCATACCATTGGAATAGTCGCTCATCCATGGCGGCACTGACATTCCGACTCCGGGCCACTCGTTGCTGGTGCGCTGTGCATAGCCCTTCATCTGAAGCACACGGTCGTTGAGCCATATCTTGCCATCGCCAAAGCGTGTCTTGCGGAAACCGGTGCGTGTGGTGACCTCATCTGCAGTCTTTCCATCGACTGTAAGGCGCGTCTTCACGTCGTAGAGATAGCCGTATCCCCAACTCCAGAAGTTAAGTCCGGTGAGTGTATCGGATGCTGAAAGGGTCACAGTCTCTCCGGGCATGACCTTCACAGGCTTACTGCTGAAATTGCCTACAGTCTTTCCATCGGCATCTATCACTTCGACTTCATAACCTACTTTAACAGGTTTCTTTGACTCGTTTTTCACTTCACTTTCGGCATTGATAACTGCTTTGCGGCTTGCCACGTCAATGTCTGTGGCATAGATATAAGTGCCGGTAGTGCCGAGATTACTATATAGGGGAAGTGTCTGATATACATGGTCGGTGGTATGAAGCCAGACATTCTTCGGGATTCCGCCATAGTTGGCGTTGAAGTTCTTGTCATTCCACTGATAGCGCTGGTTGGTTTCTCGCTCTCGGTAAGTCCAACTGTTGTCAATCCTGACAGCCAGGACATTGTCACCGCCATAATTTATGTAGGGAGTGAGGTCGAAACCTACAGCCATAACTCCATTCTCATGATAACCAAGAGGATGACCATTAAGATAGAAGTCTGCGCCCATGCGCACACCTTCGAATTCCACAAATACTTTCTGTCCCTTCGCCTCTTTGGGCATCTTGAAATGCTTTCGATACCACATTACGGTATCGGTCAGTTCTGCGATGGGCACCTTGAAAGCCTCATCCTCATTGAAGGCACGAGGAAGAGTGACGGATTTCCAATCCTTGTCGTCATGCTGCTTAAGGTCTGCACCCTTTATATCGCCCACTTTCAAGAGCCAATCGCTATTGAAGTTATACTTCTCGCGAGGAGCAGCCCAAAGTCCGGAGACAGCCGACAAAAATGCCGCAGCAGCCACAAATAAAATCTTCTTCATAATGTCAGTATTTAAGAACTCGCTCATAAATTTGAGACGGGTTCTAAGTCTCGCAAGCGAAACTTAATTGTTATAGGTTTACAAGGTTTTAAGGTTATTACAAATTTTCAATCACTCTTATTATAGAGTCAATAAATCTTAATTTTACAAAGGTAATATTTTTTTCTGAAACATCAACTTTAATCCTATGAAAAAACTAACGTTTATCTAATTCAGAGATGTTTAAGCACTTCCCATTCTTAAAATTAGATATGAATACTGAATCCACCAGTTGTGTCATTGCATCAGCATATCTGCGACCCAATTCCATCTGCGCTTTTCTTCCAAAATGTGGATCTTTTTCCTTATTCTTATATCTACGTGACAGTTCATCACTAACTACATAGCTACAGTTATTAACTTTTTCTGCAATTAAAGGGATAATCGAATCATTAAATGCCCTTATATCTTCAGCATGAGCCCATCCCCATTGTCCTACTTGCCCTATGACAACCGGGAGATTCTCTTGTCCCAAGGAATCTCTCAAAGCTGTTATCATTGTCATAAACTTTTCCATGTATCCGGCAATCCCATTCTGAATATTGGTTTCTCCTTGATGCCATGCAATTCCTTTCAACTTGCCGTAATTCATTGCTTGGCGGGTTCGTCTTACGGCTTCATTTAAGAATTCATGCTTATCACCAGGCATCCAATGATCAATCGATGAACCTCCACGAGCATTCGACACAATGAGAACCTTTCGCCCACTTCGCGAATGCATCAATTCAGAAAACTTATTTGCAGGAGAGTATCCTTGAAGTGACAGTTCTTTTCGAATTGTGGAATACTTATTGAATGGGGCTTTTGCCTCAACCGGTAGACCATTAGAGTCAAGCAGATAGACTCCTTCAATAGTCTCAGTGGTATCTCTCTCCTCAAGTTCTCCCCTACCTGCCATATTGGATTGCCCTATCATAAGATAGATGTCGAAGTCTTCTTTGACTTCAGCTCTTAAAATAAGACCCGATATCAAAACTAAAGCAATAATAATTATTCTTTTCATATCAACTATAAATAATGCCCATACTTAGTTAACACTCAGAATTCAAATTTATTGATTCCAGAACCAACCTTTTTTATTTTACCGTCAGGCTTATGAAGTTCGGCTGTTGTATTGGAGGGAATTTCAATTTCCCATATGATTTTACCATCTTTACGATGCCATTCACTTCTAATTATGCCATATGGTGAGGGATGCGAAGCTTTTACTCCTGTTATTTCTTCTATACTGAAATCAGGTTTTAGAATGATATGCTTAAACCCCGGACATTTCTCATCAGGCCTTATACCTCCCAAATACTCATAATACCATGGAAGTAAATCTCCAAGTAGCATCACATGATTACCGCTGTTCATGGAGGGATTGGCAGTATTACCATTCCATAGTTCCCATATGGTTGTGGCGCCGCTGTTCACCATATAGCCCCACCCCGGATAAGTATCTACTGAGGCCATAGAATAAGCAATGTCGCCATGTCCTGATTCTGAAAGCCAACGCATAAGCCATTGCATACCGATAATGCCGCATGATACGTGTCTGTCGTTATTCTCTATTGTAGATATGATGGCATGCTCCAATGCCTTCTTTTCGCTATCCGGGGCGACACCCATGACCAAAGGCAAAAGATTGGCAGTCACAGTCCCATTGGAATATTTCCCATCTTTCAAATAAACTTCATTTATCCTATTCTTTATAGCATCTGATTCTCTACGGAAAATTTCAGCATCTTCATCATACCCAAACATATCGGCATACCGAGCCATCATATTGCATATATAACTGTAATAGACGGAGGAAATAAGTGGGCCATCTGTCTGCCTGCCAGGATCCTCGCTATGCACAAGAGACAAATCTTCGGGCGGCATGCACCAATCGCCATAGCGATCGTAGGCTATCAGACCATCTTTTTTATGTTTTCTCTCAACGAATGAAAGAAACTTTTTTATGGATTCGTAACTATCTGCCATTGGCTGTAAATCCCCATATTGCCGATAAATCATGTCGCAAATCATAGGTAAAGCTGCGGGCCATGTCATATTGCCATTGTAAAGACGCCAATAAGCAGGAGCCACATCACTGATACTTCCATCCTGTCGCTGACACTGAACAATATCTTTCATCCATTTTGAATATAAACTATAGCAATCTACCACATAACTCTCTCCTAAAGCCCCGGTGGCACGGTCGCCGAGCCAAGGCATGCGTTCGTCTCGCTGCGGACAATCTATCGGCATTCCCTTATAGTTGCTGCGTATTCCCCTCCGTGCATTAGCTAATATCTTGTTGAGCATATCGTTGCCATCAGCTGTGGTAACTATCATTTCTGTGTTGGAGTCATCCATCATGTCTGCAATAAGTTCACGACGGACATCTTCAACCTTCAGGGTATCAACACCTGAAATTTCAGCATATCTAAAGCCATAGTATGTAAATTCAGGAGCCCACCATCTATTAACTCCGTCGCCTATATATTTAGCAGTCGCTTCTGCACTACGCAAATTAGCTGTATACAATACCGAGTCTCCTTTCTCAAGGGTTTCTGCATGTCTAATTGTGACTGTATCTCCAATTGCGCTTTTCATATGCATACATACACGTCCAGCATTGTTAGTGCCAAAGTCTACTATATATCGATTGCCAATCTTATTAATGGACACAGGCTTTTCAGAATCATACACACTCATGGGAGGCGTGATATTTCCAACCATTACCCCCCCTGGAGGAGATACAACTTCAGCCTTTCTACTGTCTTTTTCCCTAAATCCTGGCAGTCCCCAACCTTTAAGAATTTTCCTCGCATCAAATAATTCACCATCATATTCATTTGCATATCTGACAGGGCCATCTGCCGAAATATTCCAAGTTGAATCTGTTGCCACTATCTCCGTATGTCCATCCTCATATTCAATCACAAGATTGGCGAGAAGTTTTGGGAATCCATAAGTTGTCCTAACATTTGTCTGATAATTCTGTGTCTGTGCAAAATAGTGCCCCCCTGCAAGTGTCACACCAATTGTATTATCTTTGCCAAGTCTGTCGGTAACATTATAGGTGTCGTAGGCCACAGATTTTATATAGTCGGTCGGTACTGGAGTCAGTACATATTCCCCAATTTTTTGCCCGTTGATTGTCAATGAATAAAGGCCTAATCCGGAGATATGTATAATAGCTCTCTTAATTTTACCGGAAGTTGCGAAATCTTTCCAGAGGTAACGAGAGGCAATCCTGCTGTGTCGTTGATCGCTTTCACCTGGCAAAAGAGAGTCAAGGCCAATCCAATATCCATGCCAATTGTAATCAGTCATCAGCCCAGTGCTCCATCTCTCCATATCACTCCATTTTGAATTTCCCTTATTGGTAGACACCTTGACTTTCCAGAAGTATTCAGAATTTGGATAAAGAGGTTTACCTTTGTAAACAATCCATTGGGAAGAATCACTGCAAACATTACCACTATCCCACATATCGCCTTTATTTTTATCAAGAATATCCTGTGAGGTAGCCACCAATATGTGATATGATATCTGTTTGACATTATTTAGATTCGTTTTAAGTTGCCATCCAAAACGTGGGTGGCTCATATCTATTCCTTCGGGATGAGATCGACCTTCTACTGTAAGATTTGACACTGAGATATTGGCTGATCCGATCTGCATATTACTCATATCGCCTCGAACATATCTATTAAAGAAGACAAGAGCCCAGTCTTGGTCGTTGGCAAATGGATCGTAAAAATGTGCTCCTTTCCCATTCACTTTAGAAGGATATATAAAGGCAGCCCTCCCGCGTCCATCTTCAGAGAAGAGACATAGATTGTTGTAAAAAATATTCTTTGCTCTCTCTGCATAATCCTTTTTCCCTGTAGCTTCCGAATATAATTGATATGCAATTCCAGTCAGAGTGCTCCAATAGTGAGGGAAAGTGTCTCCCCATGTCTGTTCTTTACCAAACCAATATCCATCCCAATGTCGAATTGAAATGTCATTAAGATGAAAACTGGGTTGTTTCCCTCCAAATGATTCAAGAAGAGGAAGTTGCTTTTCTGCTCCTTTTAGATATTTGTCTTCTTTCGTTAGGTTATACATATTCAGAAGATGTATTATTGATGGGGCAACAATGCTTTGCTCGTAGTTTACTTCAAATTTTGGATAATTATGACCGTT
Organism: uncultured Sangeribacter sp.; assembly: GCA_964503095.1. Classification (GTDB taxonomy): domain Bacteria; phylum Bacteroidota; class Bacteroidia; order Bacteroidales; family Muribaculaceae; genus Lepagella. Next base: position 4,097 of record CAZCZX010000082.1, on the reverse strand, counting down.
TTCCGCAAACACATCAGCCATTGATTTAAAATCAGCCAACAAGGTATCTGCTTCATTATTCAATCCCGCCCCACGTAATAACTCATATCCATATACCGGAAGATCAATGCAATAGAAAGAGTGACCGAATTTCTTCACTAATGCCCGTATTGTTCCGTAAGCATCTCTAAGATACGATTTATCACCGGTAGCCTGATACATCGTAAACCAAAAATCGGCTACCCAAGCATAGTTATACCCACGATTTTTCCCGGTAAAATCGGGAGTAGAGTTGGTAGTATAATCTGATTTTTGAATACGATGTACGAATGAAGCAAATCTTCTCAGCGATCCAAGAATCTTAGGATCTCCGGTGCGCATATACTCTTGCGCTAAAAGAATCCCCATGCATATCCGCTCTCGACCCTCATCACAATCAGAACGTCTCCGCCCTGTCTCTCCATTTATATATTGGCGCTCTTCTTCATTGTCATACACTATATATGCCCCATTTCGTGGATCATTTTCACGGAAGAACTGCTGATTGTCGATTATGAAGTTGCATCTTTTGTTGATAAGACTATCAACATTGCTTACTACCAGACAATCTATTTCGCAGCTTTTTCCATCTCCATAATTAAATGTATAGATATATTCGCCCGGGGTAGAAGCAACTTCCGAATAATATATCTCCTTACCGGTTGCCTTAGTTAGCATCCTTCCATTCCTTGAGATTATTCCTTTTTGAGTCTTACTATTAAGGAATGAAAGTCTGATAGTGTCGCCGCATTCCATTACATATCTTTCAGCTGAAGCCACTGTCAAATTATTATCCAATACTTTTGATTTGAACTCAATCCAACCATTCGCAGGGAATATCAGCCATTGCAACTCATAGATTTTACCCGGCTTTAGACAAATATCTTCAGGATTCAACTGAAAGACACCCCTGAAGTTTGACATCCCCTTTTTCTGGTCGCGTTCTCTTACTTCATATCCTTTCAAAAAGCCTTTTTTCAATATAAGTGCTATTCCTTCCGGCTTACCATTCATACGGGTGCTGAATATATACGAATCTGATCCTGCAGTCCATATATGTGTATTGCATCGCTCCGCAAGGCAAGTGACAGCATCGGGATAATTATCATTGAAAGGAGTATTGATAGCAATGTCGGTGATTGAAATATTCTTTTTCCCGATATTTTTAAAACTATATTTTTCCTCAAGATTTCCTGATCTGTCATAGCTACGTGTAACTGTGATCTGTACTGGACCAATTTTATACATCGCATACATACCATCGTTAAAAACTTCCATTTTAATAGGTGCCGACCATGAGTATTCTTCACCATCAACTGACATGTGACCCAGCCCCCATCCATACTTGGCATCTACCCAAGGATATTGGCTGCCATCAGGAGAGAGAATCCAATTCATTCCGGAATCTTTTTGCAGGTAAAGAACTGTGAGTGCACCCGTAGTTGAATCCATATTGAATCCGATTTGTTTTGCCTCAATAATTTCGACAAAAGTAACAAACAATAAGAATAGCAAATGTAGTTTTTTGATCATGATGTTTTAATTGATAAAAATAATCAGAGATAAGGCAAAATTAATCACAAATATTATAAAATATAAATACGGACATTGTTTTTAAAGTATAATATGGTTGTAATTAGCTCTTTTTGATAAATAAACAACATTTTTACACTCCTACAACATCATTTTTATACCTTTTTTTATTAACTTTGCACTATGGCACCTGACAACATGAAAAGAAAGATTACCATAATATTGATATATGTCTTAACAATGCTTGGATCAGCTAACGCTGCTTCTATCGACACATTCTCTTTCATAAGGCTCAACACCCGGCATGGATTGCCAGAAAATAAGATTCGAGGTATAGTGGAATTGTCTGACGGAAAGATAGGATTGGTGACTGCGGGTTTTGTATCAGTGTTCAATGGTAATAATTTCAAGTCATACCATACATCCACATTCCCATATATAAGACTGGATGACTTTGACTCCTATCGTCATGTCTTTAGAGATAGCAGGGATCGAATTTGGATAAAGTATGGACAAGAGTTGATGGCATTCGACCCCTATACACAAAAAGGAGTCAATATTGACAGTTTATTTTCAACCATAAATGTTCCTAACAAGGTCACTAATTTCTTTGCGAACAACTTGGGGAATTATTTTTTCGTCAACGACTTGCATAATCTGTATCTATGGAATGAAGATTACGGATTGAAACTCATAGATAATATTTCAGATACTCCCTATCAAAAACTTGAACGTATCGATGAAGTTGATGGAAACATATATCTAAGTTTCAGCACAGGATTGCTGGTAGGTATTAATACCTCTACGGGGAAAAGGGTTTATCAGGGAGAGATACCAATTGATTTCTCACAAATCAAATTAAAAAAAGGAATAGTCACACTCATTGCAAATGATAAATTGATAGTTTCATTCAACCGTGATGATATTGAAGAAGCTATAATAGCCGAATTCTTATTGTCTGAAAAAAGATGGCTTTCTCCTGTTTATTTGAGATATCCTGTGACTTCGCTCGAACTTCTCGGCAATAGTGACATTTTAGTGGGAGGCAAAGAGTTGACGCAATTGTCTTCTGACCTATCTATCAAACAGCACATATCAGAGTTGTCAGTCTTAGATGGTAAAATCAAAGGCAACCGGAGCGTCGAAGTGTCATGCCTAATGAGTGATTCTTTCGGCAATGTTTGGGCAGGGACACTTGAGGATGGACTACTCTATTATAATGAAGACCGAAAAAATAAGATTTCTGTCAGTGACAATAAATTCTCATCTAAGACATCAAAACGTTATATTTCTGAGAGAGCAAAAGCAGAAGTTCAAAAAATAGCTCCAAGAATTACGAATGCCACTTATGAAGATTATCGCGGACACCTGTATATTGCCACAGTAGCAGGACTTATTGTACTTGACAAAGCCAACCGACAAATCATCAAGATTGACAAAACCAAAGGTATTGATCCTGATAACATTCAATCCATTGTTGGGGATAATAATGGAGATATCTGGTTTACAACTCCCAATTCTATCTGCAGAATGAAATTTTTACAGTCTGACTCCGTAAGCATCGCATCTTTCAACGTTCTCGATGGTGTGGAACTGAATGGTGGCGAGTTCAGAAATTGTGAACTTAAACTTGACTCACTCGGATATATCCATGCAGGATTTACAGGAGGCTCCTGCATATTCAATCCGGAGGAATTGAACGATAACAGATTTGAAAGTCACTTCAAATTGGGAGAGGTGGATGATGATAACTTGACTGAGGCTCCAAGTAATTTGATATGGATTGCTATTGCAGGCGTATTAATTATTTTGATTGGCTTGATATTTCGGTTGAATCATCATCGCAAAGACAGAATTAATCCTTCTGAGGAGTTGGCTCATGATGATTTATCTTCGAGAGTAGATGATAATAGGGATTTGCTCATGAGGGTGGATTCTGATACTGTAGAAAGCCTAAAAGAAACCGACCCGCAATATGCCGACAAGAAATTTCTTGAAAAATTGCGTTCTGTTGTAGAGAGTCATATTTCCGATCCAGAGTTGTCAGTGCAATCTTTAAGCGAAAAGATGGCTATGGAGAGGAGTGTGCTTTATCGTAAGATGCAGGCTCTCACCAATATGTCACCTTCAGAATATATCAAGAGCATTAGATTGAAGATAGCAACCCAACTTCTGAAATCAGATAAGAATATATCAATCTCTGAGCTATCAGAAAAGGTTGGTTTCAGCAATCCAAAATACTTCGCTAAGGTATTTAAATCACATTTCGGAATGTCACCAAAAGAATATAAATCCGATCCATCCATAAAAAGATAACGATTAGAGACCTACATTTTGATTTAATATTCTAAGCCCCTATCTTCCTTCTTTTCGTTGAAATTTGCTCCTATAAGATAGATGGAGCGTGAGTCCGGTAGGGGACTTGGTTAGTGGCGGAGGGTGAGTTCGGATTCGAGGTCGGTGAGGGTGACACCCATTTGGCGGCACAGGACGAGGAGATGGAATATGAGGTCGCCGGCTTCGTAGATGAAGCGGGAGCGGTTGCC
>CAZCZX010000081.1:0-11583 GCA_964503095.1 uncultured Sangeribacter sp. | reverse complement strand
AACGATATACATAATGAAAGCAAGTGTATCCATCAAACGACGCTTGAACAGCACTTTTTTCCCTTTTTCCTCCGGGAGATTTTTATGAAGGAGCAAGAGATTGTTTCGGAAGTTCAGATATGTTTTTTTAGGGTTTCCTTGACTGAGAGTTGCCCCTCCAAGATGATATACGTGCGACTCCGGGACTACACAGACACGATATCCGAGATTGTGTATTCTGCAACATAGGTCGATTTCTTCCATGTGAGCGAAAAAAAGTTCATCAAGACCTCCGGCATCTAAATATATATCGCGACGCACCATCAGAGCGGCTCCGGAAGCCCAAGCCACATCTTCAGGACCGGCATCGTATTGGCACATATCATATTCGATCTTATCAAAAAGTCTACCACGGCAGTAAGGATAACCGTATTTATCAAGAAGTCCTCCTGCAGCCCCGGCATATTCAAACATATCTTTTCTTTTATATGATAGAATTTTGGGCTGACAAGCACCTACACCGGGATTAGAGTTCATAAAAGCGAGCAATGGCTGCCACCAGCCGGGAGGAGTCTCCACATCAGAGTTGAGAAGGATGACAAATTCAGAATCAACCTCCGAAATGGCTCTGTTGTAGCCTCCTGAGAATCCAAGATTCTCATCAAAAGCAAGAATCTTGACATTTGGAAATTCTTTACACATCACTTCCAAAGAGTCGTCGGTGGAGCCATTGTCTGCGACTATTACTTCCACTTCAGGTCCTTGCGTATTGGCAATAACTGATGGCAGGAACTTGCGGAGAAGTTCTGCTCCGTTCCAATTCAGGATAATGACTGAAAGAATATTTCCGAGAGGCATGGTTGATAATTTTGAATTTTGAATTTTGAATTTAGGATTGGGATTGGTTCTGATCAATTAGGGTTGCGGTGAGAGTTTCAGGGTCGGCATTGTAGAAGGAGGAGAGGATTGCCGGAGTGATACGGTTGTAGCAAGAGGATGAGGCTTTTGCACGGACACGAAGATAATTGTCAGTGTGCCCATACATGATACCTTCCTCCTCAGAATCCGGATGTTCCCAAAGCACGGGACGCTCCATTCCAAAGAATTGACGTGAGAAGTCACGCAGTTTCTTATCGCTCAATTTCGTCAGCAAAGCCACCCTATGATGCTTCTCTTCTTGGCTCACTTGATGATCAATTCCAAGCGCTTTAGTGCCTGGCCGCTCTGAATAGGGAAACACATGATATCGACTGACTGGAAGCGACTCAGCATAAGCATAACTCTTCTCCCATTCCGCCTCCGTCTCCCCTCTTGCGCCAGCGATTATATCGACTCCAATAAAAGCCTCCGGGAGCAAAGATCGAATCATATTGATTCTATCAGTAAACAACTCAGTTCGATACCTTCGATTCATGAGCCGGAGCACTTCATCTGATCCTGATTGGAGCGGAATATGGAAACTTGGCATAAAAGCACGGCTTTCCTCTGCCATCCACCGGATAATATCCTCCTTCAGGAGATTAGGCTCAATACTTGATATACGGTAACGCTCTATGCCCTCCACATCATCCAGACGTTTAAGCAGATCAAGGAAGTCTTCACCGGTATCTTTTCCAAAACACCCGACATTGACACCGGTCAGCACAATTTCTTTTCCTCCTGCTTGTGACGCATCTCGTGCTGCTTCTACAAGTTGGGCGATATTGCCAGATCTGCTCCGTCCTCGTGCGAAAGGGATCGTGCAATAAGTGCAGAAATAATCACATCCATCCTGCACCTTTAGCCAGTAACGAGTACGATCGCCTCGCTCACAGGCACCACGAAATTCACGGATATCAAGATAATCGTGCACCTCCACCTTACTCCTACGGTCTTTCTCCCATTGATCAAGGAAATCGGCTATTCGGAGTTTTTCATCATTTCCAAGCACTATATCAACCCCATTGATAGCCGCCACTTCCTGTGGTTTCAACTGTGCATAGCAGCCAGTCACCACCAGTGTTGCATTGGGCCAGCGAGAGCGAAGCCTTCGGATGAGCGACCTCCCCTTCTTGTCGGCAACCTCAGTCACAGAACAAGTATTGACCACCACAATATCAGGCACATCATCAGGCGAAGCCTTCAATATGCCACGATGAGCAAGCTGCATAGCGATCGTTGAGGTTTCCGAGAAGTTGAGTTTACATCCTAATGTGTGATAGGAAGCTCTAAGTATATTTGAGTCGTCAGTCATAGCATCATTTTCTAAAAACAAACCAACGTGTCATATCAAACCGAGGAAGAGCAGCCAACTGCACGTCTGATTTCTGATCTTCAAAAGTCTCCATCGCGCCTCCCACCTTCTTGCCTTTCGATTCAAGAGCCTCTCGCACAGTGCGGAGAGCAATCTGAGGAGTATTGTTGTCTTTAGAAAGATGGCAGAGGAATATGTGATTGAGAGAAGGATTAATGATTTCTTTAAGGAAAGTTGCAGTCTGGACATTGTCAAGATGCCCAGATCCGCTTGCAATTCGAGCCTTCAGATATTCAGGATAACGCCCCATCCGAAGCATTTGGGCATCATAATTAGCCTCAATCATCAGATATGTGGCATGACTCATGTAATATCGGGCTCTTTCAGTGATCTCTCCCAAATCGGTAGCAATCACGAAACGTCGGGAATCATACTCAATCGAGAAGCCCATATTGTCGCTTCCATCATGAGGCACTTCAAACGCTGTGATTTCAAAATCGAGCACTTTAAAGGGAATTTCCTTAAAAATAGGAATATGATATTCTTTTATGCGTTTTGATACTGAATGCTTTCTTAGGATGCCATTAAGCACTCTATTGGTGCAGAAAAGTTTCAGATGACGATGATTCCGAAGGAGAGAATACACATATTTCACATGGTCGGCATGATCGTGGGTAAGAAGCACTCCCTTCACATGCTTCATATCGATGCCATTAGAAGCAAGACCACGTTCAAGGTCTTCCGCACGGATTCCGACATCCACAATAATGCCACCTTCTTGAGATCCGACATAGCAGGCATTCCCACTCGATCCGCTGCCAAACGAACAATAATAGATCGGTCGCGGAGAAGAGTATGATGCGCTTGAATCCGAAGCCACATCATATGGATTATCCCACTCCTCAAACGGAAGTTCAGGCTGGTCGTCGTAATAAATCTTCTTTCTCATTTTTTCTCATACCTCCGTCGGTCGCCTCCTTTTGCTCCGTTATAAATAAGGAAAATAGCAGGACGCTTATCAAAGTCATATTTAATATTCTTCCACTTAGTTGCCGTCGCAGTTATAACTTCTTCTTTGTCAGGGTCAGTAATGTCGCATGCCACGCAAACCATTGTGGAAGGAGACAATGTCTCTGCAAGGAGAGCCACCATCCTATTGTTGCGATAAGGTGTCTCTATAAAAATTTGGGTCATTTGCCTTGATGCGGATTCAGTTTCCAACCGCTTCAAAACTTTTCTTTTTTCTGCGGCATCAATCGGAAGATACCCGTGAAAAGCAAAACCTTGCCCATTGAAACCTGAAGCCATGAGCGACATCAGTATAGAACTTGGACCGACAAGTGGAATCACTTTCATTCCTTCGCGTTGGGCAATTTCGACAGGATGACTTCCCGGATCTGCCACAGCGGGACATCCAGCCTCACTCATCACTCCAATAGGATTGCCTAAGCGTAACGGTTGGAGCATTGCGCCAACAGCCTCAGGACTCGTGTGGCGGTCAAGAACATCAAAGGTGCAGTCCGCAATTGGGAAAGCAGGATCGACATGCCGAAGATATCGACGAGCGGTGCGTACATTCTCCACTATGAAATGGCGCAACTGCATCAATATTTCAATATTTCCAGCGGGAATTACGTCGGAAACAGGGGCTCCACTGATTGGAACAGGCACAAGATAAAGGGCCGATTGAATTTTCATACTACAAAATTAATAAAATTCGCGGTTTTTTGCTAATTTTGCGGTGAAATGATTACAGATATTTTTTTGCCAGAGGAGTTTAAGGCCCAAATTCGCAGTGAAATCGGCGATAAAGACTCCGAAATCCTGTTTTCTGCCCTGTGCGGACAGCCGGAAACCTCGTTGCGTCTTAATGTTCGCAAACCCCTTAAGAGCCTCCCCTATACTGGAGGAAAGAATGTGGAATGGTGTGAGTCCGGATATTATCTTGCGGAGCGACCTAACTTCACACTCAATCCTCTGCTTCATGCAGGGGCATTCTATGTGCAGGATGCATCATCAATGGTGTATGAGACCATTGTCAAGTCTCTTTTCCAAGATTCAGCCGTGCGAGTTTGCGACCTTTGTGCAGCCCCTGGAGGTAAAACCACTGCCATTCTAAATGCACTGCCCGACGGAAGTGTCATGCTTGCCAATGAATTCACATCATCGAGGGCTAACATTTTAGCTGAAAACTTATGCAAATATGGCTATCCGGAAACCGTTGTGACAAATTGTGACACTTCGCGGCTATCTAAAATGAAAGGATACTTTGATTTAGTTGCAGTAGATGCTCCCTGTTCCGGAGAAGGGATGATGCGCAAAGATGAAACAGCGCGCAAGCAATGGAGTGAAGGCCTCGTGAAGCAATGCGCCGCCCTACAGAAAGAGATTTTAGAAAATGCGGTAGAGATGATTTCTCCAGGCGGCTACCTGATTTACTCCACCTGCACATTCAACACCACTGAAGATGAAGACAATGCCAAGTGGCTTGCCGAAACATTTGGGCTTGAGTCTATCAATACTGGGTTTGCCGGGAAATATGGAATACAGGGAGAAGTGAAAGGGAATATCCCTTGCTTGCGTTTTATGCCCGGGTTTACAAGAGGGGAAGGGTTATTTTTGACGGTATTTAGAAAGCCCAATGACACAACAGAAAGCATAAGACGCACAAAAGACAAAAAAAAGAATAAGGGTAAAGACAAAATCGACCAGAGAATCACAACTTTAGCCCAAACATGGATCGACGGCAATTTTGAAATAATCAATCATGGTGGGCATCTGCTTGCATTGACTCCTGCTACAGCCGAATTGCTTGATTCCATACCCAAAGGAATAAGAATAATTTCTGCTGGCGTTGAGATTGGAGAACTAAAAGGAAAGGATTTGATACCTGCCCACTCACTTGCAATGTCAAAAGCAATGGGACATCCATTTCCGGAAGTAGAACTTTCAAAAGAAGACGCCTTGCGATATCTTGCCCGAGAGGCAATCTTATTGCCGGAAGACACAACCAAAGGATATGTCACAGCCACTTTCGATGGATACCCCTTGGGATTTCTAAAAAATATAGGGAATCGCAGCAACAACCTTTACCCTCAAGAATACCGAATTAGAAATCTTATCAGCCCCCTTACCCCCTAAAGGGGAAAATGAGGTTCCAAAAAGTCAAAAAAAATACTACTCTGTCCCCTTAAGGGGAAGGGCAAAATCAATAAATCATACTATGTTAGAAATCAAGAACATATATAAATCATTTGGAAATCTTGAAGTGCTTAAAGATATTTCACTTAGCATTGGAAAAAGAGAGATAGTGGCTATCGTAGGGCCCTCTGGAGCCGGAAAAACAACCCTTCTTCAAATAGCCGGCACTTTGGAAAAACCAGACCGAGGGAGTCTGCTTTTCAATGGCACAGAACTGATAGGGATGAAAGACAAGAAACTATCTGCCTTCCGAAATAAGAATATAGGATTCGTATTTCAGTTTCATCAACTCCTTCCTGAATTTACGGCACAAGAGAATGTGGCCCTTCCAGCCATGATAGCCGGGACATCAAAGAGAAAGGCAATGGAAAAGGCAGCCGGACTTCTTGCTCAGTTGGGTCTTGCGGAGAGATTAGACCATAAGCCATCAGCCATGAGTGGCGGCGAACGTCAGCGCACTGCCATAGCACGCGCGCTCATCAACGACCCGGAAATAATCTTTGCCGACGAGCCAACCGGCAGCCTTGACTCTGCCAATAGGGAAGAAATTCAAAATATCTTCATCGACTTACGCGACAAGTTCGGACAGACCGTAGTAATGGTGACCCACGACTCAACACTCGCAGGAATCGCCGACCGCATCATCGAAATGGCTGATGGCAAAGTGACCCTTCAGCCGCAAGCCCCATTGCCCCCTAAAGGGGAAGAGTTGGAGTCACTCTCGATAGTAGACCCTCTTGACGCGGGGGGAGACGGAAGTGAGGATCTCATAGGGAATAGTGTCGAGGAGGTCGGAGAGTCGGTCGACTGATGATGAAGGTCCGAAAATTTCTACGACATCTCCTTCTTTGCAATCAATGCCGGTGATATCAATCATGCAGGCATCCATACAGATATTACCAACGGTAGGGGCATCCTTGCCGTTGACTTTTACTGTGATGTTTCCACGTCCAAAATGTCGGTTCATCCCATCGGCATATCCAATAGGAATGGTGGCAATCCGAGAATCACGCTCAAGAATGGATCGGCGTGCATAACCTATGCTCTCCCCTTTCTTCCACTCGCGAATGGCAATAATGACTGTGCGCAGAGTGCTCACCACCGACAATGGGGACTCCACTTCAGGGGGAAGGGTATTCACGCCATAAAGGCCAATTCCAAGGCGAGCCATATCGTAGTGATACTCCGGGAATCGCAATATACCGGCTGAATTCAACACATGGCGAAGGAATGGGCGAGGAGATTGTGAAAGCATGTATGAAGTAAATCGGTCGAAACGCTGAAGTTGAAGAAGAGTGTAATCATCCATATCAAGGCAATCGGCAGTGGCGAGATGACTGAAAGCGGATGCTATGCGCACAGCTTTGGTGGAGTTTAGAATCCTCATGACTTCAGGGAGTTCTTCCTCTATAAAACCCATTCTGTGCATTCCAGTATCAAGTTTGATATGCACAGGGTAGTCTTCCACGCCATACTTTTCAGCCTCTTTGACAACGTCAATGAGCATTGGCATCGAGAAGACTTCCGGTTCAAGGCGATTTGCAAACATCTGCCTGTAGTTGACCACCTTGGGATTCATTACCATTATTGGCATTGTGATACCTCTCCGACGCAAATCAATACCCTCATCAAGCACTGCGACAGCAAGATAGGAGGCACCACAATCTTGCAGAGTGCGTGCTATCTCATAACTTCCAGCCCCGTATCCTGAAGCCTTCACCATCGCCACAAGCCCAGTACCGGCAGGAAGTTTCGACCGGAAATAATTGTAGTTTCTGACCACTGCATCAAGATTCACCTCCAGCACAGTCTCGTGGGTGCGAGCCTCAAGAAGCTGAGCAATACGCCCGAATTGAAATTCAGGTGCACCTTTCAGAAGAATAGTCTCATTGCAGAAATCAGATGTGCTTAGAGAGGCGAGGAGATCTTCAGTAGTGTCAAAGAATACAGATTCATCAACTACCTTAGAGAGGACAGGCGCTCCCCTCTTCATAGCCTTTCCAACTCCAATTAGTCTCTTCACGCCAGCCATTTTGAGCATGTCAGCCATAGAGGCTATAACATCTTCAGAAGAGTCAGCCTCATGAAGCAAATCACTTACTATGAGAGTCTCCTTACTGCCCGGAGCAAGACGACGCTTCATAAAGTCGAGAGCAGGCGCAAGCGAAGACTGATCAGAAGTGTATGAATCGTGAATTACAAGACAGTCGTTTACGCCTTCACTCACATTCAGGCGAGTGCCGATACGATATAGTTTTTTTATTCTGCTTTTGATTTCATCATCTTCAAGACCAAGACTTTTGGCTATTGCTATTGCATGCCCTGCATTTTCAATTTCCCAATCTTTTATTTCCGTTGATTCGAAATCTCTTCCAAATATATCGGCAGAAATATCCTTTTTATCCCACCCTATGAGTTCTTTTCCCTTGCATTGAACCCTGACTTCTCTATCCACTTCCGGATCATCAGCGCAATAGATCACTTTCTTCACTGTATCTCCGGCAGCCAAAGAGACTTTCTCGCGTATCTTTTCATCTCTGGATGAGAAGCCTTGAGCGTGAGCATCCCCCACGTTGGTAATCACCACTATATCCGGAGCAATGCAATCAGCGATGGATTTCATCTCACCGGTTTTCGAGATGCCCGCCTCAATCAAGGCTACATCACTTCCACTTCTGATACCCCACATACTTAAAGGCACGCCAATCTGCGAGTTATAGCTACGCGGGCTACGGCTGACATTGACCGATGGAGAAAGAATCTGGAAAAGCCATTCCTTAAGAGTGGTTTTACCTCTGGATCCGGTGATTGCGACTACCCACGAAGCATTGGCGCGACCCATGGCACCCACTTTCTGGAGTGCTTTAAGAGTATCTGCCACCACTATCCAAGAGGCGTCGGGAAGGTCTTTTAGATTAGATGGCAACTCCTCCACTACGAAACTTCGCACACCACGGGAATACAGATCTTCCACATATCGGTGTCCATCATTGCTTGCACCGCGTAGGGCAAAAAAAAGCGACTTCGCGGCATCCGTAAGGCTCCGCGAGTCGGTGAGAAGTAGTTCTATTTCCCGATTTTTACCTTTTATAGGAGTATCGAGAATATTGGATATTTCTTTTAGATTGGTCTTCATTTCATCAATAATGATGCCGCGAATATTAAGACAATAAGGATAGGAGTCACCCATTTCAGCAGAAACATGACTGGAGCAGCAAAACGATTGTGCAATGTCCCTCCATTGGTAAGCTGATCTTTCATCATGCCCTTAGGAGCAAACCATCCAAGATAAATAGCCATAATCAAGGCTCCTAATGGCATCAGGATATTGGCGGTGAATGCATCGCATGCATCAAAAATGGTATAGCCGAATATTGTCCAGTCAGAAAGCACACCATTGCTCAAAGATGATAATGCACTTAGAAGGATGAGGGGAACAAGCACCAGACAAGTAGCAGGAATTCGCTTCATCTTAAAGTGATTGCTGAAATAAGCAATAGATACCTCTGCAATGGAGATACTGCTTGTCAAGGCAGCCACAGAGAGAAGAATAAAGAAGAGCGACGACCATAATTGTGGACACCACATCTTATTGAATATCTCCGGGAAAGTCACAAACACGAGTGCTGACCCGCCGAAAGATTCCCCCTCCAATCCAAACGACATCACCCCCGGGAATATAATCATACCCACAAGAATAGCTACCGCCATATCAAGAAGCGAGACTGTAAAGGCAGTCTTAGTAAGATTGGTATCTTTCTTGAAGTAACTTCCATAAGTGATAAGAGTACCCATGCCAAGACTTAAAGAGAAAAATGCCTGTCCAAGAGCACTGATGCACACATTTGGGGTGATCTTCGAAAAATCAGGATGGAAGAAGTAGGCAAGGCCCTCTGATGCTTTTGGAAGCGTCATTGCAGTTATGCACAGGATAATAAGTATAAGGAATAGCAGAGGCATAAGGATATTGCTCATACGCTCAATACCTTTCTGCACTCCCATGCATAGCACAGCACCACATATTACTATAGTGATCCAAGTCCATATCATCGGTGGCCATACGCCAGCCACATAGTCTTGCATTCTATCGGCAAATTGGAGATTGCTTCCTTCCTCTACTCCCGGAATTGGAGTGAAAAGTTCTCCGCTAAGAGATTGAAATAGGTATTCAAGAGTCCAGCCTGATACCACCATATAGAAAGTAAGGATCAGGTAGGAGCAGACAATGCCAAAGAATCCTGAAATCCACCAAGGTTGCCCCGGACTAAGCTTGCGATAACTATCGATAGCATCGCTTTTTCCAGCTCGCCCAATTGCAAATTCTCCAAGCATCACAGGGATGCCAAAAAGAATCACACACACTACATATACAAGCAAGAAGGCAGCTCCGCCATGCGCTTGTGTCTCCGCAGGGAAACGCCAAACGTTTCCAAGTCCGACCGCACTTCCTACGGTTGCGGCTATGAGTCCTATTTTACTGCTGAATTCAGAATTATTTGCCATAGTAATGCAATTAAGATTTTGGGGCCGTCACGTTATGGGCGGCCCCGTATAATTGAATATTATTCTACTGGATCTGCAAGGGTAGAATCTGGAACTGGCTCTGGCATATCACCCGTAGCAGCCTCAAGTTTCTTCATCTGAGAGAATATGAACGCAGCCGAGAGGAGACAGAGCGCGATAAGAATTACCCAAATGGTCCAAACCGGAATCTTACCCCAAAGGAGCATAGGGATTGACACGAGGTAGTTGCCCACTGCAGTAGCGGCAAACCATCCACCCATCATAGCACCCTTCAACTTCGGAGGAGCCACCTTGCTGACGAAGGAGATACCCATCGGAGAAAGGAGAAGTTCAGCAAATGTAAGAAGGAGATAAGTAAGGATCAGCCAGTTGGTAGAGACATCGCCATTTGTTCCAACAAGTGAAAGGGAACCAAACACCATCACAAGGTATGCGATACCGGCTACAACCATACCATAACCGATTTTACGAGGAGCAGAAGGCTCCTTACCTTTCTTGTTAAGCCATCCAAAGAGAGCGAGAGAGAACGGAGTCAATGCCACTACAAAGAATGGGTTAAACTGCTGGTAGGCAGCCGGGTCAATATTGGTGAGGGTAGAAGGCATGCCCATATAGAGCCAGAATACTATTCCCGCACACACTGCAAGGATGAATACGCTGATGGTCTTTCCTTTGGGAGTCTTTGACTGTATTACTCCGAAGAGGGCATAAACGCCTGCAGCAATTGCTGCGAGGGCACCGAGGTTGAAGCCAATGCGTGTCCAAGAAGAAGATTCTGGAGAAGTACAGCTCTTTGCAAACTCAGTAAGAGTCTGACCATTCTGATGGAATACCATCCAGAAGAAAATAACTACAGCAAAGACGAGGAACAAAGCCACAACTCGCTGTTTTGTCTGTTCGGGAGTGAGTTCAGGCTCGTTGCTTGCCACGGCTGCTTTCTTGCCATCTTGCTGCTTTGGAGCATCAGTGATGATATGCTTATATGTCTTGCGACCGAGAGTATATATGAGGAAGCTGACGATCAGCGAAGCGCAAGCGAGCGAGAAAGCGTAGGTGCAACCGGTGGAGAAAGCGGAAATATAACCGCTGGCAAAGTCTGTAAGAGACGCGAAATGTGCAGAACACCCATCTGCAAAAGTCTGGAGATAACCTGTGAGCCAAGCAGCCAAGTCGCCTCCTTGTTCCATTCCGTTCTTAACGGCGAAGTCAGTCATACTCTTGAGGGTTTCCTGATCAGTCGGCATGTTTGAGAAGCCGTTTGTATCGAGACACCAGTTGCTGACTGTAGCCGCCATCGGATTGTTGGTAAGGAATCCGGCCTTGTTGAGCGCCATATTTTTAAGAGCGATAGCTGCACCGGGAGCAAACATTGAGCCAAGGTTGATTGCCATGTAGAATAGAGAGAATGCTGCATCTCGGCGATCGCTATATTGAGGATTATTATAAAGGTCGCCTACCATAACCTGCAGGTTGCCTTTAAAAAGGCCTGTGCCGGTGGCGATTAGCAGCAAGGCTGCCAAAAGAATCATGAATGAGGTATTAGAACGAATGGGAGTAGGAGCCGACATGAGGGCGTAGCCTACAAACATTACGGCAATACCGGCAAGAACACATTTGTTGAAGCTCCAGCGATCGGCGAGCCAGCC
>CAZCZX010000080.1:0-11601 GCA_964503095.1 uncultured Sangeribacter sp. | reverse complement strand
CAACATTTCATACAATAAAACCTCTACATTTCATACAATGAAACCTCTACATTTCATACAATAATTCTTCTACATTTCATACAATGAAACCTCTATATTTCATACAATAAAACTTCTACATTTCATACAATAAAACTTCTACATTTCATACAATGAAAATTTTTTATTATATTTGCAGCGTGAAAATGTATGACTTATGACAAAACCAGAATATAGACCAAGAATTGCAGATAAGCTTCTTGCGAATAAACTGAAAGGGATGGGGGCGGTCCTTATTGAGGGTCCCAAATGGTGTGGGAAAACTACTACTGCTGAGCAGCAGGCAAAGAGTGTCATATATATGGACAGTCCAGCCGATAAAGAAAGCTATATAGCAGCTGCTGCCATCGATCCAAGTCTTTTGTTGGATGGAGACGTTCCTCGTCTTATTGATGAATGGCAAATTGCACCAAACCTTTGGGATGCAATTAGATTTACTGTCGACCATCGTGGAGAAGATGGCCAGTTTATACTGACTGGATCTGCTGTGCCACTTATAGACGAAGAACAACTAAAGACGATGCATACCGGTACAGGAAGGATTGGCAGGATTAAAATGCGCACCATGAGTCTGTGGGAATCAGGTGATTCATCAGGGAAAGTAAGTCTGAGAGCCTTGTTTGCAGGAGAAAAGCAGTCGGCTATTTGCTCTGCAGATCTTGAAGAAATTGCATATTTAGTTTGTAGAGGAGGATGGCCAAGAACAATTTTCCAAGATCGTGATATCTCTTTGGAAAGGGCAATGGATTATGTGGATGCAGTAGTCAATTCAGATATCAACAGAGTAGATGGCTCGATAAAAAATCCGGAAAGAGTCTATCGTCTACTTAGATCCTATTCCAGACATCTTGGCACTCAGACTCCTCTATCCGTAATCAGCTCCGATCTTTCAAACAATGAGGGAGGCTCATTTGATGTGCGGACAGTGCAGACATATATCAATGCATTAAAACTCATCTTTGTGATAGAAGACATGCCATCGTGGAATCCAAACTTAAGGAGCAAAGCTGCCATAAGGATGAGCGATACTCGCTATTTTGTCGATCCTTCGATAGCGGTCGCTTCGTTGGGTATTGGTCCGAAGGATTTGATATCTGATCTTAATACGTTTGGATTCATATTTGAAAATCTTTGTGTAAGAGATCTGAGGGTGTATGCAGAAGCATTGAATGGAAATGTATATCATTATCGAGATAGTTTAGGACTTGAGTGCGATACGGTGGTACATCTTCGTAATGGTAAATATGGCCTCATAGAAATAAAATTGGGAGGAGATAAACTGATAGAGGAGGGCGCAGCAAATCTTCTTAAGCTTCGAGATAAGATAGACACAGGCAAGATGAATTCTCCATCATTTATGATGGTGTTGACGGCAGTGGGAAAGTTGGCCTACCAGCGGAAGGATGGAGTATATGTGGTGCCGGTCACCTGCCTGAAGGATTAGACCGTCTTGTAAGAAGGTGGAGTCTGCCTTTCCTGCATAGAGGCCTTTGACAAAGTCGTCATCTTGTTAATTCTCAAGCATAAGCATATCTTTGGATGATGAAAGTGCCGTATACGATTTCTCATTCATGAAGAATGAGATAGAGACAGGGAAACTTTCATAAGAAGGGTCTCAAAAATTGAAAAGCATCCCGCCACGCAGGATGCTTTTCTTTGTAGTTAGGGTTGGTTCATGCTGATCATCTGCAGATCATGATAGGATTGTCGAGACCATCGCGGAAAGGAGAAGTGGCACCGTCCTTTCGGATGAAGAAAGTTTGGGTTGCTTGAGATGTCCTGTAAGTCAATTTAGATGCATCCCGGTATATCTTATTTCTTTCACTTTTTGTTTGGGCTCTGCTTAGTTGACGATCTACTTCATCGTTTGATTTTGTCACACGAGACGTATATGGCTCTGACAACATGTTTAATTCAATCACATCTTCCGATACAGGAGACCAGGTGCCGGTATACTCATGAGTATAGTTTTTAAATCCTGAGGCAGTATTGACTGCAGAACAAGATCCATCTTCATAGATGGTAATTGCCCAATGCTCTTGAATAGGATATTGGCCAGAATATCTTGTGTAAGACCCTTCAAAGGTTCTTTGGCTTGCATGTCCAAGCCCGCAAGATGACAGAAGAGAAAACATCAGAATTGCGACCAGCGATATCCCGTTTGAAAAATTGTATTTCATGATTCCGGTTATTATCAATTGAGTCCACTCTTTTTAGAGCGGACTTAATTGATTTAAAATATAAATATTAGTATTCATAAATAGTGCCATCATTAGGGTCAACTAACACAGCATGTCCTTTCATGGCTGAAAGAGCAAAGGTAGTTGTTACAGATGATGGGCTTGTTATCTGAACTGTCGCATAAGAAACACCATTTTCATTCCTTCCTATATCGAATACCTTTACATCATTAGAAATTATTTGCCCATTTACGTCAACCGTATGCCCGTAATTTTGAAACCGAATATTTAATCCATCTCCAGAGAATGTCTTTCCATTAAGATAATTGTATACCTCTTTAGCATTACTGAATGCAGGTGAATATGAATCAGAGGAATCATAATCTGAATCGGAATATGATTCTTGATATTCGTTGCTTGCATTTCCTGCTCCGGAGTTACCTCCGCAAGAGGTAAGACAACCCGATAACAGTAGAACGGTAATGCCCAATAGAATTAATTTTTTCATGAGTCTTATAAATTAGTTTTTGTTTTTTGGATTATTTGTGGTTTATAATCCGTCTCCAAAATTTATTTCATTTTGTTCTATTTCGATCCATGGATTTGCAAAATTATTAAAGTCAGGACTTGATTTAAATGTCCTTGCCTCCTCCTTATACTTTTCCATTAAATCCGGATATCCGACAATTGTAAAGGATACCTCATAAGCCTCTGCTCCAGGTTTGTATGTAATCTTGCAGTAATGACTTGAATCATCTTTAAGAAGAAAGACTTTTTCAGACACTGTCAAATCATAATCCTCAATGTAGTTAGAATTTTCAGTCGTTGAAAATCCCAATTTTTCAAGGTCTCCTTCCTCAAAATTTATTGAGCAAAAGAGACTCTTAAAGTCTGGAATGCTCTTAGCGAACTTTTCTTCTGCAGATTCTGATTTACTTTCTTCTTTTTTTGACTTAGGGGCATCGGACGCACTAAGAAAATCCTTGGCATTATTGGTCAGCGCCGGCATTACTTCATCATAAGGTATGGTGCAAAAAATCATTCCACCTGAGGACGCAGTTATTTCACCCATTTCATATACAACGGACACTCCATCTTTTGTAAGAGTGATATTGTTTTTGGGTAGGGGCAGATTGTATTTATTGTAAAATATGATTTCGTTGGACCATTGCCAATTCGGATCCTCTTTTTTATAATTTTTTTCAATATGCTTCACTATCAGATTTCTCATGGATTCTTCACTTCTTATGGCTTTATCTGCCTGGAAGATTTCCCCATCAGTAAGTCTTATAGTTAAAGAAGCATTATTTAAATCTTGATATCTCGCCATCCATATATAACCTTCGTTCGCCACATTGAGAGTAAGATAGGAGTCGAAAGGTGTATTTTCTTCAATTGATACCTCGATTTTTTTATTAAACAGATATCCCTCCTCATCCCTTGACATCTCGTTTGCAATGGAATCAAGGATGTCGACGACTCCTAATTTTGCATTTCTTATGCCGCTTCCTGCCGAAATGCGATCAATTATCCAAGATTGCAGATATGATACCATATTTTTGTTTCCCTTAACAGGCCATGCTATTTTATACTCAATAGAAATTGAGTCATAAGGAGATTCCTCGAAGGTAACGGGTTTCTGAATTGTACCTTCCAGAGTCTCAAATTTGATATCGTTAGAAGATTTGCCTGAGTTGCAGGATGCACATACAATGCACATCAGCAAAAGTAACATTAAATCAAATTTCTTCATTATGATTAAATCAGCAGAGTCCACTCTAAAACTGTCAAAAGGAATTTATTATTATTAACTATTGCTAATCAAGTTAATATATTAATTAAAATTGACAAATTAAACATTTTTAGAGTAGACTCAATAATAGAAAGCAATAATTTATTAACAAAATCTCTTTAATACCTCTCTTAAACGAATTCATCTACAATAGTTTATCTCCAGCGTTTATTTAATGGATACATCTACAGCAGATGAAACGGCATCTAAAGCATTCCCCAACTTATTTAGAAATGATTTTTTAGGCTTTTGATTTTTATCTTTTGAGGATTCTTCTATACTGATTTCAGAACCATCAATCTTAACTAAGAAGTTATTTGCTTTTGAGTAGTCAAGAAGATCTTTAAAATCTTTTATTATGTCAGTTTTGCTAAGTAACTTTACTATACTTTGTTGACCATTTGATGATATAACTTCACCAGTCGCGATAGTAGCGTTGGTATATCCAGTCTCTCCTGTCATGGGATTACGTTGTTCTACGGTTGCCATAAACTCCAGTTTTGTGCCAGTTGGAATTGACGAGAGTGTATTTAAGGTGATAATTTTCTTATCAAGTGACCCAATACTTGCTCTAGAAATGAATCTGTCATACAAATTTTTACGAATTGCAAGTTCTAAATTGTCAATGCTTGATTTAATTTCGGTTTGTTTAACAATTTGATTAGATGCTACATCAATTACAGATAGTACAAATGATGCATTTTGGCCATCTGTCTGATAATTGTCGACTTTCAGAATAATCTCTGCACCAATTGCTTTCATTTGGTCTACGGTGTGGCCATTCAAAAAATCTTCACTTTTTTGTAATTCGCGTTCTTTATGAAGTTCTTCAATAGCCTCTTGCTCAATGAGCTGTATAAAAGGATTATCTGTAATAGCAGAGAGCATAGCATTATTTACTCGTTGCCTTGCGAATCCATCCAAGTTTTCAGAATCATAATCTATACCAAAGTACGTTACTTTAAACATTGGTTGGAATATAGAGACTTCTGGCAAGTTACGCATCAGTACAATATCGTTTCCACCAGATATTTTCGTATCTGATTTGACAACCAGCTTCCCATTCTCCACTTTCGGATCTGAAGCTATTCCGATAGATTCAATTATTTGCTCTTCAAGACCTTGGCCTCCAAATTCCATTGATTCTTTCTTGAATTGATAAATATAAAATTTATCAGAAGGAAGAATCCTACCATTCGGTTGATATGCTCCCAAAAACATATTTTTACCTTTAGTTTCAATAATATAGTATTGCTCAGGGAAAATGGTAAATAGAAATGCTTCCAAGTCTTTCGTAAAATCCTTGGTAATTTTAGATGCTTGTTCAGTCATCTGAATTACATTAAATAAAGGAGAAGCATAATGATGATGATATCCAAGATTGTTTTCAACATTAACTAACCTGCTGTCTAAGAAAATTTGCCCATTCAGATTATCGTAATTTAACAGGGTTAAGTTTATTATAAACAACCAGTCTGCACCTTGATTCTTAGCCTGAACAGAGTATCCATTTATATAATCCTCTAATTTATTTTCTCCGAGAACTGACATAACTTGCTTCATAGCATTGTCATCACGATTCACAATACCGAAAGCAATATCTCCAAATTTTGCTTGAGAGAGAGTTCGTAGTGCGGTTGCCATATCATCCATTGCAACTTTTCTTTCTGCATTACTCGGAATAGCCTTACCATCAATAAAGTCAAACATTTCACAGTTGGCTATTACTGCTACATTGCCTCGAAATTTTATTGACCCGTCAGCGTTCGTCGCTGTTTGTGCAAGCGTTTGTGCTACAAAACTTATTGATAGCACAAGCAAAAACATTAATCTTTTCATTTGTATATATTATTTATGATTCCTTTTCTTAACATCAATAGCAATTTGCTTCAAAGCTTGAATTCGTTGAGATTCTATACGTTCAGCAGCTTGAGTTTGCCGCTGAGCGATGTTTGTATAAGCATTAATGCGTTTGTTTTCTATTCTTTCAGCGGCTTGAGTTTGTTCATGAGCAAGATCTAATTTCCGATTTTCAATTTGTAGATGAGATTCGATTCGCTTGTTTTCTAATTGGACATGCGTGTCAATTCGTTTATGTGCAAGTTCATAATCTCGTTCTTTATCATTTCGGGCATCTCTATAAGCTCTTTCCTGGCGTTCATATTCAAGTTTTTTCTCTTGGGATATGCTTCCTTGTGCTAATTTTCTGATTCTATTATATTCTTGGTCTTGATCATCAATTCCAATCTGATAATCCATTAAAATATTGAGAGCTTCTTCGGGTTTGGATGCCGAGATTGCATTGTTTGCTTTTGTTAGAATCCCGTCATTGCTACTTCTTTGGGCGGCAATTCGTTGGCGTTCAAGTTCTTCAATTTTTTGTTCAAAAATTTCATCTGCTTTGTCAAGACAATCATAATAATCAGGAAGAATAACTGAAGGAAAATTCAGTAAAATAGATATGGCCTCATCGTAATTTCCTTGAGTCGCCATAGAGTTTGCTTGAGAAAACAATATTTCTTTATTTCTTTTGTAGTATTCGCAAATTTTTTCTTTAAGCTCTTCAATACCCAAATTAAAATTAGTCAGATTTGCATCGTTAATAGCATTTGCTATTGCCTTTTCTTTTGATGTTGCATGACCCTTTATTTTATCGCTATAAGTATTGAATATGGTTCCGGTTAAAGTATCAATAGCCACGATGGTAATGGAGCCATTTAGAACATAAACGTTCTTCATGCCACCTTCTGCCATATCAATACTCTCTATATCTACTTCCGGTATACATTGAAATTGACAATAATCATAGGAAGCACATCCTTTTTTTGTGATGGCTTTTGTAATCTTTTTATTTAGCTTGTCAAAAAATTTAACGGTTTCTTCATTCGGATTTTCAGTATATCCTACGCCAATTGTTATAAGACCAATATCTTCAATTTCCTGGCTAAATGAGATATTTGACGCTAAATATATGAGAAACAGAATTATCAATAATTTAAGTTTCATCTTTTACTATTTTATAGTTATGTAAAGAGTGTTCCCTCGCAATGATCTATTTATCTGCAACCCAATGTTCTTAAACTTACGCATCAATTCAAGCCCAAATTTTGACACTGTGTAGTTCTTTCCGGTATCATCTGTAAGAGGAAGTTTAATGTCATCTACTGTCATTTTATTTGGGGTGACACCTTGAAGATGATAGTTTCCCTGATACGCCATTTCGGACAACCACAGTTCAATTATATCTTGCAGTGTATAATCATCATTTCCTACTTCAGATTCCATTGTGTATTCTGAATCTTCATCAAATCCAATTTGAAGCATTACTGACCTTCCGTTTTCTGCAATATCGGTGAATTTGCTCTGCATAACATTTAAAAAATCATCCGCTATTGAATTCATGGCACGAATCGCCAGCGCAGAAACATCATTTGTATAGAACTTGCCACTTTCTGCTACTTTATTTGAAAGCGATGCTCCTCCGGATGCTTCATAAGCTGTGAGTATGATTTTGACATTGTTGCCACTTTCGGATTCATTATAAAGCATTTCCGCCTCAACATATATATCTGCCCCAGACATATCAACAATAAGAGATTTTGCATCCTCTTTATTATCACTGTTAAATACATTACTGCTTTCCATTGCTTTTAGCTTAGCGATAAAATCAACAGTTGACACGCCTCTGGAATCAAATCCTTCTTTTATTTTTGTAAGAATCACTCGCTTATTCGGATCTGATTCCAGTACCGTTCGAATGTTTTCTCCTTCTTTGGTGAATGGTATCACCATTATCTTTGGTTGTGTGACATCCTGAGCATGAGATAGAAATGTCGACATGCATGATAATAATAGGATAAATAGTGTTTTTATTCTCATAGTCCAATTCTTTTTAAGATACCGTTAGTCTCAAGATTCCTTCTTAGAACTAAAGGTTTTACGATTACTCTGACTTTGGTGGTATTATTATTGCTTTTTCTAAATTTACTAAGGGCTTCGTATTCTTTTACAAAATCTGGCGCAATGTTATTATATAGTGTCTGAAAATATGTTGGGTTTTGTGTATAGGCTGCCTTATAACCATCCTTCAAAAAAGGACGATTATATTTTGTATTAGGTACGCCATCAAAAATTAAGACTTTAAGAGCAGCAAATTCAGCTTCCTTTTCCAAAATCTTTTTATCCTTTACATCAATATTTAATGTAAGTGCTACATCATCGCTTCCACTCATGGCAGCTTCGAGAACTGTATATTTACAATCCTGTGCTTTGATTGGTACGAACCAAATTATAGAAGATAAGAGAAACAGAAAAATCTTTTTCATTTGTTAAATATTGAGGTTAATAATTGAATTGTTATCATATAATAATCGCTATCTCTAATTGTTGTTAAGATCTTGACATGGATTATATCTTGACATATATTGCCGATAAATTTGTATACGATTGTTTTATGTCATTAAAAATCTCTTGATTACTATCTCTTTAGGTTGAAAGAGTATTTATTCTACTCTTTGCTTTTTGTAAATCATCAAAAATATTCGACAGCAAAAATTTTTCAACAGTCGGTGGGTTAGCTTTATTCTCGTGGGAATTGTTCTCGTTTTCTTTATAAGAGAAAATTGTTATTTTATCCGCAACTTCTGATAGTTTTTCATCCCTATTATTTTCACCTATAAAGTGAATGTCGCAATCGGGTTCATTAACGAGGACTGTTTTTATTTTTTTATATAGTTGATCTTTCGATATATTTGTCATTATAAAACAACCGACACCAAAAGGTATTCTTTGGTCTGCATAAGTTAAACTTGTTAAGTACCATCCAAGTTTCTGAAGATCCCTTTTCAAATCTTGATTTGTAGTTGAGTTTCGTTTAATTTCAGCAACTAATAGTTGCAGGTTCTTATTGGACTCACCTTGCCCACCATGAATCACAATGTCTGGCAAAACATGAGTCTTCTTGATGGATTTTTCAGTTGAGTCCATTTTTTTCTCAACATATCCTTGTTTAACAACTTCTGCATTTATAACTATCTTATTTTCTTTTTTAAGATTTTTTTCTTTCAGGGTACGGATCTGATGATAGAGTTCATAAGCGAAATTACGTTCTAACTGTTCATATGTGAACTCATTTCCCTCATAGTCTTCATATTGATAGGATTTTGTATACGATGGCTCTACTTTCTTAAGAGCTTCTTCCAGCATACATAATGAAAGTCTCGAATAGACTTTCTGTATCTTAAGACCCTCTTCGTCAACACGCATAAGTAATTAAAGTTATTGTTTGCCCGTGGCTCGACGGAGATTTATGTTAATGTTAAGTTAGGGAAGGCATAGAAAAAGAAGAGCGCGAGCCACAATTTGCTGTCGACTCGCGATAGGTTCCTGGAAAGACCTCAAAGACATCAACAGCATGTGACCCTCGCTCTTGATGCATATGGGTATGACATTCCTAATAGTGGGAATGCAATTTTTCCATACTTACCAAGAGGAGGCGCACTCTGCAGTCCTTGTTTATGTGGGTGAATTTTTCCAGGATTCATCACGATAAGGGCAAGCAAATTACGCTTCCAATTTCATATGTCTGTCTCGCTTAAAACGGTGTTTCTATACGAGACGATGCAAAGTTAATGTTTTTGATTTAAAATTGCAAATTTTTGTGTCAAGATTTTTTTATTCATTCAAGTTTCGCTTGTTAAATTATCTTGATTCGCAATCTATTAGCGCAGGAACTGCGCTTATTCTCTGCGGTCTCCGGGCGTGCGAAGCAGCCCGAAAGCCTTCGTGTTCTTGCAAAGACAGAGTCGCGAAGCTTTCCAAAAGCATGGATCCTCTGCCCCTTTGCGCCCTTTGCGTGAGATTTTAAGAGCTTGCGAAAGTTGAGTTATTCATTTTTTCGAGGCATACGATACGATGGTATAGCAAAAGAGCTTTTATTGCTTTTGAAACTCTATAGTGGTTTTGACTCCGAAGTTGGCGTCGGATGAATCCATGACAAGGATCATTTCGGAATTGGTGAGTTTCTTTACGGTGTAGGTCATCGTTCCTGCAATTTTCAGTTCTTTGGCAGACTCATTGTAGGTGTACTTTACAGGTTTGGAGTTTGCAAGGTCGGCCATATCATGCACTGTAACTTTGGATGATGAGAACTCCCAGTAAGATCCGTCTCCATATTCTACGTCCTCATGGTCATAATAATCTTGCATTTCCGGAATTTTGGAGTAGTATTTGGTAGTGGTTTGTGTGATTTCCCAAATTCCGACAATCTTTGATTTGTTCCCATTGTTGGAAGATTCCGGTTCATCGTCATCTCCACCACATGCTGTGAGGCAGATCGACATGGCGGAGAGCAGCCCCATCATCAAAAGATAAAGATACTTTTTCATAAAGCAGTTAGTTTGTTTTCCGTTGGCCCGGGCGGAGGATTCGTATTAAGAAAGGCAGGCATATAAAAAAGAAGAGCGCGAGCCACAATCTGTTGTCGACTCGCGATAGGTTCCTGGATTGACCTTCATAGATATCGACAGCATGTGGCCCTCGCTCTTGATATATGGTGTATGAATCCCGGGTGGCCGGGATATAACATTTGCCATACTTACCAAGAGGAGGCGCACTCTGCGGCCCTTATCTATAAGAGTGAATTTTTCCAGGATTCATCGCGATAAGGCAAGCAAATTACGCTTCCAATCTTATATGTCGGTCTCGATAAAAACTTTCGTTTTTTTCATAGACTATGCAAAGTTAATGCTTTTGCTCGAACATTGCAAATATTTTTTCTTATGATCTTGCGCTTTGACCTTTTTGCGATGCAAAGATAGGAAGAATATTTTGAGGATGCAAGGATTTGAATGTCCATATTGTCCATTAGGTTGATTTTTGAAATATGCATAATTCGCTAATTGCTTTCAGAAATAGGGAACATTGTCATTGACATTATGCTCTGTTGCGCATTGATCAAAAGAGTGGCTTGCAAGCGTGCATAATCTGCTTCTTGAGGATACTTCACAGCTAATTCTTCAGCGTAGGCCATTATGTCGGCTATCGCAGATTCTGAAAGACTTATCATATGTTGCTCAAACTCCAGTCTCTCCTCATCTGGTAGTGACGAGTATTTTTTACTCTCTGGAAATACATCTTTGTTGTATCTGTCCGTCACATATTCTTTAAGCTTATGATCAATGATTTCTTTGGTTGTAGGTTGCTTATCTGGAACGGCTCTTTCAACGTCTTGACTTTGAGGCACATATAAGATGACGGTGTCTTTAATTATTTGTGGAGGAAGAGCGACTGATTGCGCTGCAGAATCCTCTTTATGCCTATTCCGGGGTTGGTAAATAATTGCATACCAGCCAAATGCTCCAATAAGAAGCAACGCTGCCACAACGGATACTATTATTTTTTTATCTTTGGATTCTGTTGTGGATTCTAATGCTTCAATATCGGAAGAAAACCTGTCTGTGGCGTTTTTAGCGGTTGCTTTTTTTATGAAATTCCTCCATTCGCGTTCTGCTCCAGCCTTTTGCGAAAGTTCCTGTATCAGTTTGCCGATGAGGTAGATGTCGGTTTGGACATTGGTGGAATCGGTGCCTT
>CAZCZX010000079.1:0-11765 GCA_964503095.1 uncultured Sangeribacter sp. | reverse complement strand
TACCTTTGCAACCTAAAACGTTAATTATGATTACACAAACTGAATTCCGCCTCAAGCCTTTATCAAGAGGTTGCCACTTAATCACAAGCGAAATCCTTAAGCATCTTCCTGCTCCTCTCCCGGATGCAGGACTTCTCAACATTTTTGTAAAGCATACGTCTTGCGGGCTGACCATAAACGAAAATGCCGATCCCGATGTGCGCCATGACCTCGACAAAATCCTCGACCATATAGTTCCCGAAAACCAATCATACTACTATCATACAATGGAAGGTCTCGACGACATGCCAGCCCATGCAAAGGCAACGCTAACGGATGTCTCCCTGACCATCCCTATAACCAACGGGCGCCTAAACCTCGGCACCTGGCAAGGTATCTACCTATGCGAGTTCCGAGACTACGGAGGTCCCCGCTCTCTAATCTTAACCATTTACTCTTGACTTCCTTCTTACAATTATATCAAAATTTTTACCTAATTTAAATCTTTTTCAAATTTCTTTCGTCTATCTTTATAGTGATAAAAAACAACATATCTACCCATGAAGACACTTAAACATTTCACAGCTTCTTTTTCAGCCCGTAGTATTGCTATGGGGAAACAGTTAATTGCCGTCTTATTAGTGCTAATTTGTAGTGGCACTTTCACCGGATTAGCAAAAGAAAAATCAAAAACCTGGATATATCCTGAGGAAAGAATGAATCCGAATCTTTTTCCGGGGGATGCAAGAATGCAAATTACTAAGGTAGATTTCACTCCGGAGGCTACAGATGTATTTATCACACTTCATTATTCACGAAGTAATCAGGGTTTTAGATACTCACCCAACACATCTTTAAAAGTGGATGATAAGTCATACAAACTTATTGGCACAAGAGGGCTTAACACAGATAACTCTTTTACAACTGTCCCTCAAATTGGATCGGCAGACATAGTGCTCAGTTTTGAGCCGCTTCCATTGTCGACAGATAGTTTTGACTTGGTAGAGGGAACGGGAGCACGAGACTACAATTTTTATGGTGTCAAAGAACGAAGTAATAATCTGAAATCATCAAGTTGGCGCGACGTTAAGTCTGGCGATTGGATTATCAGTTTCTTCCCTGACTTTGCAGTATATGATACAAAAAATTGGCAGTATATTGAAAAGGATTTTGACAAAGGACGTTTTCTAATTACAGATGGTGAGAAATCGCTGAAAGTCACTGCAGGAAAAGAAAAAAACGGAACAAGAAAACTGAAAATTGGAGATGAAAGGGAAAAAGAAGTGAGCCTCATCACAACTATATACAACACAGACTACCCTGTCGGTGGACCGACAGCCTTCTCCGACAATGGCTTCCGTGAAGGAGACTCTGTCACAATCAACGGATGGTATAAGGATATGCCATCTCATCTTTGGGATATTAGTAAGGAAATAAAGGTTTCTTATACTGATTTCTTCACAGGTCGTGAACAAGTGTTTACAGCTCCCTTTGATTCCATCGGACGTTTTTCTCTCAAATTTCCAGTTCAGAATACCACTTCTGTTTTTATTGACTGGGGACGTTCCAACCTGACACTACCAGTAGAACCGGAATGCACTTACTATCTTCTTAACGACTTTTCAACAGGACAAATGATGTGGATGGGTGATAAAAGCCGTCTGCTTAATGAACTCATCTCTATACTCCCTAAGGACTCTCCTAACCCTCCGCCTATGTTTGACAAGGAAAGTCTGCGCAATTATTATAATTATCTGAAAAATAAAATTGAAGAAAACGAAATTGCCATCAATAAGACAGCATTGGACTTTCCGAATCTCTCTCCTCTCTGGTCTGAATATAAAAAGGCTTCCTATAAGATAAAATGTGCTTCTCATGCTCAACAATTACCTCACTTCAATGAGACTGGTTCTTTCCCAGAAGGGATGAAAGAGTGGCTTACAGAGGAGATATGGCCGAATCTGCCTGCTAATCCGTTAGTCTACAACACTTCAAGTGCATACTCCTTCATAAAGAATTTGCTTTATGATTTAAAGAGAGTTTCCCCATATTATTTTGTACTTCCATTGACGACAAATAAGAAGATATATCAAATTGAACCTATACCTATTTCACTTTATGAGGAAATCAAGAGTGAATTAGACAGCATCAGAAGCGATATTGACTCGGTGGTGGATCCCGGTGCTGAAATGGATGCAATGCCGGATGATATAGCAGAAAGAGGTGATTCTATTTATACGCTCATACACAATTATAATATCGATCATGGAGCTCCAGGAGTTGGCAGGGAACAGGCAGATCTTCAGGTCCAGTCTCTTATGCTTGATTCCTTACACTCTTCTCAGATCATTCGGGATATCTGCAATGCTGCTTTCTTTACTCATATCATAGATTATACAAGAGAATCATTGCCTACTGTACATGAGAACACTATTGATTCTGTTATCAGTCACCCTTCTGTAAGAAATGCTGTTCACAGACTGAATGACAGTTATAAGAAATTGGCTGCAGCTAATGTGGAATTAGGAAATGGAACGATGGTTCCTGCGGAAGAACTGAATGGAATTACATCCGGAAAGGAGATGTTTGAAAAAGTGACTGAACCTTTCAAGGGCAAGTTAATACTAATTGATGTTTGGGGCACATGGTGTGGTCCCTGTAAGGCTGCTCTTAAAGATTTTGCAAAGGAGAAAGAAGAACTTGCACCGTATGATGTTGTATTCATGTTTTTTGCAAACCACAGTCCGGAACAATCATGGAAAAATGTGATCGCTGAATATAATATAACCGGAGAAAACGTGGTGCATTACAACTTGCCGGATGATCAAGAAAATGCCATAGAAAATTATCTCAAAGTGAAAGGTTATCCCACTTATGTCTTGGTCAACACTGATGGGACTCCCCTCTTCGATGTAAATGCTGATCCCCGCTTCAACTCTTTAGTTCCCCTAATAAAAAAAATCAAAGGAATCGACTAAAATAAGAATCAAGGAACGAAATGGAGCATGCTTAGCATGTTCCATTTCGTGTCAATCAAAGTTGTAAGCGCACTCCGTGCATGTGCCGCCGCGTCTAAAACGTAAGCAAGCATACTCCTCATTTAGTTACTAATGGTCTCCGGAAGAAAGGAATTAGGCTCGGATCTTTATTTCAGCGCGGAACTGGCAGATTTTCACAGAATTCTTAATATTGGCTACGCAGTGTTTGGCTATGCGCTGATCTTTCAGCACAGATACTGGAAGAAGGAGCTCAGAAGAGAGGGTTTCAACTAATTTGAATAAGAACCGCTCCGCATGCGCTTTCGCGCATCATATTTTAATAAAAAGTCCTCTAACTTCTTGATTTTTGTTATAATTTTTATTAATTTTGTGGTCAATAATACTTTTCAAAATAATGAATTAAATTTTACCATGAACAACCGCATTAGGAACTCATTGCTTTCCCAATATTTCCTTAGGATATACAATTCAAACCATTAAGAGCCCATCTCTTGCAAGTTCTTAAATTCTCACGCAGAGGGCGCAAAGGGGTAATGATTCCCTGCTTTTGGCAAGCTTCACGACTCTGTTTTTGCAAGGAGACAAAGACATCGGGCTGCTTCGCGTAGCCCGGAGAACGCAGAGAAAAAGCGCAGTTCCTGCGCTATAGAAATGTGACTCAATTGATTTTAACAAGCGAAACTTAAATTAGGATTTAAAATGAAAAGAATATTCTTTGGTTTTTTGTATGCATTATTTGGCGTGGTATGCGCATTTTCACAAAGTGGTATATGGTCTGGTGATCTGGATTTGCAGGGCACCAAATTGCCTCTTGTTTTTCATTTGGATGAGGATAATCCGACAGTGGACTCTCCATCTCAAGGAGTAAAAGGGATTCCTATTCAAATTTCGAAAGAGGCTCCTGTGGGCATAACAATTACTATTCCAGCCATTGGAGCATCTTTTACAGGAGTAAACGCCGGCAATAAAATAATAGGTAAATTCACTCAAAGTGGCATGACATTTCCCCTGACTCTAATTCCCGGTGAGAAAATCGCAAACAGACCACAAACCCCAAAACCACCATTTCCATATTCACAAGAAGAAGTAAGTTTTACTAATGGAAATGCGATTTTGAAAGGCACTCTAACATTACCGGAAAACTATAGCAAGGAGACTCCGGTTGTGATTATGGTTACTGGAAGCGGACTTCAGAATCGAGATGAGGAGGTGTTTGACCACAAACCTTTTGCTGTAATTGCCGACGCTTTGGCAAGGAATGGGATCGCATCGCTTCGCTACGATGACAGAGGATTTGGAGAGTCAACCGGTGACGCAGTCAACTGTACAACAGAAGATCTTATGAAAGATGCTTTGTCTGGAATAGATCTCTTGCGCCATAAATTTAATAAAGTTGGAGTGCTTGGACATAGCGAAGGAGGCACAATCGCCTTTATGTTGGGAGCTGACAAAAAGGTTGACTTCATAGTCAGTCTGGCAGGTATGGTGGTTTCCGGAAAGGAAACTCTCTTGGATCAGAATCGATTGTTACTCTCACAAGCCGGTTATCCCCAAGAAGTCGTGGATGAGTATTGCGTTATCCTAACATCTGCTTTTGATGGTGATAGAAATATCAATAATAGACTTGAAAATTCAAGTTTGCCGACGGAATTAAAACAAAATCTGCAAGTTGGTCAAGAGCAGTTGAAAACTCCTTATATGCAATATTTCTTAACAACAGATGTTAGCAAAAAATTGGGTAATGTTGCTTGTCCGGTGTTGGCATTGAATGGAACAAAAGACACTCAAGTGTTTTACCATAGCAACTTAAATGCCTTAAACAAAGAATTACCCAAAAACAACACCAACAAAATAATGCAAATGGATGGCCTCAATCATCTATTTCAGCATTGCCAAACCGGGTCTACTCTCGAATACGCAACAATTGAAGAAACCATTTCTCCAGAAGTCTTAACCATAATAACCAAATGGATTAATTCATTATAAAAATTTTGAAATTTCAATTGTTTTCACTATTTTTGTATTGTAATGCCAAAAATGGCAAATTATTATGGACTTTCAAATAACATCTAAATATAAACCTACTGGCGATCAGCCTGAAGCTATCGCCGAACTTTCGGAGGGTGTTCTTGACGGACATCCTTCGCAGACTCTTCTCGGTGTGACAGGTAGCGGTAAGACTTTTACTATGGCAAACGTAATTCAGCAAGTGAAACGTCCTACCCTAATACTTAGTCACAACAAAACACTTGCCGCTCAACTTTACGGAGAAATGAAGAATTTCTTTCCGGAAAACTCTGTGCAATACTTTGTCAGTTACTACGATTATTATCAGCCTGAAGCTTACATCCCTTCAAGTGACAAATATATTGAGAAAGACCTGATGATCAACGACCAGATTGAGAAACTGCGTCTCTCGACTGTTGCTGCTCTCCTAAGTGGTCGGCGAGACGTGGTGGTTGTGTCTTCTGTCAGTTGCATCTACGGTATGGGAAATCCGGAAGATTTCTCTAAAAGCGTAGTTAGAATAGAACTTGGACAGAGGATTTCCCGAAATGCTTTCCTGCGTCAACTTGTGGACTCCCTCTACAGCAGAACTGAAGTAGACCTTGGAAGCGGCGAATTCAGAGTAAAAGGGGATACCGTTGACATCAAACTTTCTTTTGAAGATATTCAACTCCGAGTAGTTTTCTGGGGAGATGAAATAGAGAAAATTCAGACTGTTGACCCTCAAACCGGTATTATTCTCAGCGAACTTGATGGTTTCAACATCTATCCAGCCAATATCTTCGTTGCAAGCAAGGAACGGACTAACAGCGCTGTCAACCAAATTGCAGTAGATTTAGGCACTCAGGCAGAATTTTTTAGAAATGATGGTCGATTCCTCGAGGCACAACGTCTCACTGAAAGGGTGAACTATGACCTTGAGATGATCAAAGAATTAGGGCACTGTTCCGGAATTGAAAATTACTCCAGGTATTTCGATGGCCGCGAACCGGGGATGCGTCCGTTCTGCCTTCTTGATTACTTCCCAAAGGATTTCCTTACTATAATAGACGAGAGCCATGTGACTCTGCCACAGCTTCGCGGTATGTATTCAGGAGACCTTGCCAGAAAACTTAATCTCGTGGAATATGGATTCCGACTTCCGGCTGCCATTGACAACCGACCGCTGAAATTCGATGAGTTTGAGAGATTGACTCCACAGACTATTTATGTAAGTGCAACTCCCGGTGACTATGAACTCCAAAAGTCAGAAGGTATTGTAACGGAACAGATTATTCGCCCTACAGGTCTTCTTGACCCGGAAATTGAGGTGCGTCCTTCTATGAATCAGATCGACGATCTGCTTGAAGAGATCCAGGTAAGAATCGAACGGGGGGAAAGAACACTTGTCACTACCCTGACAAAACGCATGGCTGAAGAACTTGATGCCCATCTCCAATCATTCGGAGTGAGAAGTGCGTATATACATTCTGATGTTGATACCCTTGACCGTATTCGCATTCTGAATGACCTGAGAGAGGGTACTTATGATGTGCTTATAGGCGTAAACCTTCTTCGTGAGGGCCTTGACTTGCCGGAAGTGTCGCTCGTTGCGATTTTGGATGCAGATAAAGAAGGATTTCTGCGCAATCATCGTTCTCTAACCCAGACTGCCGGACGTGCCGCCAGAAATGTAAATGGAATGGTAATTATGTATGCTGACAAGATTACCGATTCAATGCAAAAAACAATTGACGAAACGGAACGTAGACGTGCTAAACAGATGCTTTACAATGAACAGCATGGCATTACACCGACACCTATCGTAAAGAAAACAAACACTGACCTCATTGACCTTTATAAAGGCACAACTGAAGATAGCAACCATTTCGCTCCCTCTAAACCCAGCGTTTCAAAACCGGGAAGCAAGAAAAATACTATCAATATTCCAAAACCGGAACCACGTGCTTACGTGGAAGAAGAACATATCGAGAATGCTCTCGTCGCGGATCCGGTAGTAGAATATATGAGTGCTTCAGACCTGAAGGCTCGTATAGCCAAAGTGCAGGCTGATATGACAAAGGCTGCTAAAGCTATGGACTTCATGGAGGCTGCGCGTCTGCGTGACGAACTTCTTGCTCTTAAGGATCTTGCAACAGCAAAAGAAACAGAAGACCATGTATAAGAAGACTGATTTTCTTCCTACAACTGCCGATGAGATGAAAATGCTCGGTTGGGATCAAGCCGACATAATCATCTTTAGCGGCGATGCTTATGTGGATCATCCTTCTTTTGGGGCTGCTGTAATTGGTCGTACGCTTCAGAAGGCAGGTTATAAGGTTGCAATTGTGCCACAACCAAATTGGCGCGATGATCTTCGCGATTTTAAGAAGCTTGGAAGACCACGCCTTTTCTTCGGAGTGTCTGCCGGTGCCATGGACTCTATGGTGAACCATTACACTGCAAACCGCAGACTTCGCCATGATGATGCGTACACTCCGGGAGGAAAACATGGTATGCGTCCCGACTATCCTACCATAGTATACTCCAAAATTTTAAAAGAATTATATCCTTATATTCCAGTGATAGCCGGAGGGATAGAGGCTTCCCTCAGACGGGTGGCGCATTATGATTATTGGGCAGATAAACTGCGACCTTCAATTCTGTTTGACTCCAATGCTGATATGATTTCATATGGTATGGGTGAGAAAACAATGCTTGCTCTCGCTGAAAGACTTGACAACGGAGAAAAAATCGAGGACATCAAGGATATACCGCAGACTGTTTTTTTCACTGACCCTAAAAATGAAATAGAAGATAAGGAAAAATCAATAGTCTTGCATAGTTTTGAGGAATGCTTGAAAGACAAGAGAAAGCAAGCCCAAAACTTCCGCCATGTGGAAGAGGAAAGTAATAAATGGAATGGCAAAACCCTTTATCAGACTACAGGCGACAAAATGATTCAAATCAATCCAATGTGGCCACCTATGAGCCAAGGAGAGATTGATGCTTCTTTTGATCTCCCTTATACAAGAATTCCACATCCCCGCTATAAAGGGAAGACCATTCCTGCCTATGATATGATCAGGCATTCCATATGTATGCATAGGGGTTGCTTCGGAGGATGCGCGTTTTGCACTATCTCCGCTCATCAAGGTAAATTCATTGCCTCTCGAAGTAAAGAATCCATTTTAAAGGAGGCAAAGCAGGTGACACAAATGGAGGATTTCAAGGGGTATATTTCTGACTTGGGAGGTCCTTCTGCAAATATGTATGCAATGGGTGGCAAAAACCAGGAGGCATGTAAAAAATGTGTGCGTCCTTCATGCCTTCATCCAAAGCCCTGCCCTAATCTCAATAACGACCACTCCCCTCTTACTGACATCTATAGAAGTGTTGATGCTCTGCCCGGAGTTAAAAAATCTTTCATAGGTAGCGGGGTCAGATACGACCTTGCAATGGCACCTACTGACTCGCCGGAAAAGACTCGGGCTAATGCTGAGTATCTGGAGGAGCTAATTGCCAACCACGTTAGTGGCAGACTAAAAGTGGCACCTGAGCACACTTCTGACAAGGTGCTAAATTGCATGAGAAAACCATCTTTCAAGCAATTTTACGATTTTAAGAAGATTTTCGACAACGTCAATCGCAAACATGGTCTTAATCAACAACTTATCCCTTACTTTATCTCCTCTCATCCGGCTTGCAGGGAGACTGATATGGCTGAATTAGCCTGCATCACAAAAGGGCTTAACTTTCATTTGGAGCAAGTTCAGGATTTCACTCCGACACCAATGACTGTGGCAAGTGAGATATATTACACTGGTATCCATCCTTACACAGGAGAGCAGATATATACAGCAACTACTGAAAAAGAAAAACTTGCTCAGCGACAATTTTTCTTCTGGTATAAACCGGAAATGAAAGCTCAGATTACTGACGAATTGAGAAGACTTCATCGTCCCGACCTAATTTCAGTGCTCTACCCGGGCTTTCATCCAAATGATCGACAAAAATACAATAGCAAATCGAAATTAACTAATCATAATAAACCCAATAACAAAAAGACAAGAAAATGAACAAGTCAAGTTTAGCAATGGGAGCATTAATCTTGCCGCTCTGTCTTGCAACTTCTTGCAAGCAAGGCTCTTCGGAAGAAGATGTGATCGAAAAACCTGACATCACAATCGTTGATGGCCAGATGACTCCGGAAGTTCTTGAAGCACTCGGACAAGTGAATGAAGCCACTCCATCTCCTGATGGAAAGACTATTGCATTCACAATCAAGTATGAAGACATCAAAGAAAACAAAGGAAATTCAGAAATCTATTCTATTCCTGCAGAGGGTGGGGAAATTAAGAGATTGACACACACCTCCGGCTCTGAGGGCAACCTTCAATGGATTAATGGAGGTGAGCGACTTGCTTATCTTGGCAAAGATACTCAAGGAAAGATGCAGATTTTTTCAATGGATCCGGACGGAAGAAATGTCACTTGCCATTCTTCAGTCGAAAACGGTGTTGAATGCTTCGTTTTTTCTCCCGACTCTAAAAAAGTTGTATACTCTACTTCTATCAAGGATTTCAACCAGAATGACTCTGCTCTTTTTGCAGGACTTGACAAAACAAGTGGCAGATTGGTCAACGACCTGATGTATAAGCATTGGGATGAATGGGTAGAAGCAATACCCCATCCTTTTATTGCAGACTTTGATGGTGCTGACATTAAGGGAGCAAAAGATATCATGGAAGGTGAACCTTTTGAATGCCCAATGAAACCCTTCAATGGTGCTGAGTCTTTTGCCTGGAGTCCTGATAGCAAAAAACTCGTATATGTAAGCCGCAAACTTTCGGGAATGGACTACGCTTTCTCCACAGACAGCGATCTTTTCCTTTATGACTTAGAGAATGGAAAAACTGAGTGCCTGACTCCTGGAGAAGAATGGCCGGGATATGACACAGATCCTGCTTTCTCACCAGACGGAAAAAGCCTTGCTTTCCTTTCAATGAAGACTGCAAAGTATGAAAGCGACAAGAAGCGTCTGATGGTAATGGATATGACTTCACGCAATGTCAAGGATCTTACTGAAGGTTGGGACAGATGGCCGGAAGGTTTTGCTTGGAATCCTAACGGAAATGAGATTATCTTTAATGGATATAGCGATGGCGTGATGCCAATCTTTAAAGTGAATGTGGCTGATGCCAAGATTGATGTGGTGGCTGATGGTCAGTATGACTATGTTGGAGTTCATCCTCTTGGAGACACTGGAAAGATCGCTTGCATGAGACACTCTATGCTTGAGCCTAACGACATCTACGTAGCGGAAACCGGAAGTGTGAAACAACTTACAGAGGTGAATAAAGATATTCTTTCTCAACTTGCAGAAGTTAAGGTTGAGAAGCATCTCGTGCCCACTACTGATGGCAAAGAAATGACTTGCTGGGTAATCCTTCCTCCTAATTTTGACCCCAACAAGAAGTATCCTGCTATCCTATATTGCCAAGGAGGTCCACAACAGGCTGTCAGCCAATTCTGGAGCTACCGCTGGAATTTCCGAATCATGGCTTCTCAGGGCTATGTGATCATCGCTCCTAACCGTCGTGGACTTCCGGGATTCGGAGAGGAATGGAATCGTCAGATTTCCGGCGATTACGGAGGCCAGAACATGCGTGACTATTTCTCAGCTACTGACTATATTGCCGCTCAACCATATGTGGATGAGAAGAAAATCGGTGCGATCGGTGCAAGTTACGGTGGATTCTCTGTTTATTGGCTTGCCGGACACCATGAGGGGCGCTTTGCTGCTCTCGTTGCTCATGCCGGCATCTTCAACATGGAGGCACAATATCTTGAAACAGAGGAGATGTGGTTTGCTGACTTCGATATGGGCGGTGCTCCTTGGGAAACCAACAATGCCACTGCACAGCGCACATTCGCCACATCGCCACATAAGTTTGTCAACAACTGGACAGCACCTATACTCGTTACGGTAGGAGAACTTGACTACCGCATCCTCGCATCTCAAGGAATGATGGCATTCAACGCTGCAAAAATGCATGGTCTTGAGGCTGAGATGCTCGTATTCCCAGATGAGAACCATTGGATTTTGAAACCTCAAAATGCAATCCTCTGGCAACGCACATTCTTCCGATTCCTTGACAAATACCTCAAGTAAGGT
This sequence comes from uncultured Sangeribacter sp., assembly GCA_964503095.1. Lineage (GTDB taxonomy): Bacteria > Bacteroidota > Bacteroidia > Bacteroidales > Muribaculaceae > Lepagella. Next base: position 623 of record CAZCZX010000079.1, on the reverse strand, counting down.
AGCCCCTAACCCCTAAAGGGGAAAAGAATAACCCTGCAATTTGAAATTGCAGGGTTACTTATTTTATAATAATTTGAGTTAGAAATTATAGCCTATCTTCATGTTGAAGCAGTTGGAAGCGTTGGCGTGTTTAGGGGTCCAGCAAAGTGCCTCATAACCAATACCTGCATACCATTTGCCGAAGTTCAAACCAATCATAGGATTTACTACTACTGCTCCCCAGTCGGTGTTTTCAGTGTTGATTGCATATCCAAGATCAAGAGAGAAAAATGGTTTAAAACCACCCATGTTGCCGCTTACGTCTCCTCTTACAAAGATTGGAATAAGGGGTCCATTATCGAAGTTCCACTGTTCAGTGACACCGATACCGGCTCCAAGACCGATATTCTTGGTCATCATTTCATGGATACCACCCTGTACGTTGAAACGACATGTACCTCCACCAGCAACAACTGGTTGGAATTCTACGAAAGGATTCAAGGCAAATGCTGCCGAAACTGAGGCCACAAGACCTACCAAAGTAAGGAATAATTTTTTCATAGTAACAAAAATTAAAATTTTATGAATTTATATTCCTAAAACACATGAACTGTTTACATGGTTCATTTGCAGTGGTAAAAATA